>NZ_JAYGIF010000106.1:0-51467 GCF_034931345.1 Pseudanabaena sp. CCNP1317
TTCTGTGGTGGTAAGATGGACAAAGCTCATGAGGGTATCCTAATTATTGTGATTAATATCAGAATATCCTTATGAGTCCCTTTACGCAAAGATCTCTAGGTGTTGCATTTCATCCTTGAATTGGCGTTAACCCTTATAAGTTTTGCATTACTTAAGTTTGTAAATTCAAAATTGATATTGCTCAAATCCATCCCGCTTAAGTCAGATTTACTAAGATTACATTCTTTCAAGAAATATCTCTTTAAATCTAAATTTCTAAGATCACATTCAATAAAATTAGCACCACTTAGATCTACTTTATCGGCAACAAAAGGAGAGCCAATTTCTATACTGATATCTACAAATCTTGCATTTGTAAAATTCACATTATGCATAGTAGTTTCAGAAAGACTCGTTCCAGAGAAATCAGCCTTTCTCAGAATTGCGTAACTTAAATTAGTGTTATTAAAATCAAAACATTTATTTGGATCAATGCTATCAAGAAAATACATTTCTCCAACTCTTGCTAAACCTTTAGTTCTTGAAAAAACAACCCTTATAAAGTTTGTGTTTTTAAATATAGAACTTGCCAAATTTACTGAGAAGAATTTGGTGTTGTTAAAATTAGATTCACTTAAGTCTGCATGGCTCATGTCAGCATTAAGTATATTGGTGTTGCTTAAGTCTATATCACTCAAGTCTGCATGACTCAAATCAGGCTTTAAATCTGGATTTTCTTTTCTCCATTGATTCCAGACACTTATACCTTGCCGAAAAATTTTGAGATGTTCTTGATTAGCCATGGAAAATATTTTTTAAAGATTTAAGTTTTAGTTTATCGAAACTGTAATTAATTTGGCATGAAGTAGCCAGCGATCGCCATATTCATAAACCTATCAACAAGCAAGAGGCAATTTTATCTGTGAATTGAATTGGCGATTTCTATACAGCAACCTGTTGATAGTCAATCTCTGGAATACCAACCATTTCCTTAGCGTGTTCGATCGCCATATTGCAAAGCTGACCATCTTCATTTAAGTCCAACAAGGTGTTCTCATCTAAATTCACGTGAGTTCGACGCACTAAAAGATGGCAGGAGGAAGAGCAGGTAAGCCTTTGAAAAGAAGATCTAAAGCAGGTTTAGTCTCTCGACATGTATAAGCAACCAACCCAGCTAAAAGGTTGACAAGAAAATTAAAAAAACTGCGATGTCTTGAATGCTCAATCTGAGAAATGTTTTTGAGTTGATCATTGACGGACTCAATAATTGCGCGCTTACGCAGCAAAATCTTATCAATCAACTTGACCAAACAGTTTTTCATATTTTTCTTGCGCTTAGTAATCAGTTGTAAACCTTGTTCATAGAGCTTCTCAAACAACTTTTGGGAGATATAACCACGGTCACCAAACAATTGACCAAAGAGGTCTTGAGCCATCTCAGGCACAGGTTGTCGGTCATCAACATTGGCTGGTGTGAGCTTGAAGGCAAGCAATTCCCCTTTGTCGTTGATAATCAAATTTTCCTTTCTCCCTGCATTGATGGCAACATTGGTTGCTCTTGCCAGTGTTTTTCAAAGCTTTCGCAGAAATCATCCACTTCACAGAAGATTCGCGTGATATCCAAGTGCGATACGATACTGTTCATATTGCTGAGGCTTTTAGTTTGTCAAACCTAGTCTCAGCTTTTCTTTTGCTTTTGTCTACTCCGTCGAACTGACGTTAATTTAGTAATTCTCATTATGAAAACGATTTTGGTATTTCCAACGCCTTCGGCGTTGGAAATACCAAAATCGTTTTTTTGACAGCCAGCCGTTGGCTGTCAAAAAAACGATTACTACTTAAGAACTACCTAAACATATAAAGGTACGCCCCTCAGGGGCGCACCTTTATATGTTTAGATTTGTAATACCCTTTTGCTTATTTTGCGATTTTTAGGATTTATTTTATTCTTGGATTTTGAGGAAAAATTCTTTGAAAATTGGGGGAACAATAGAAATAGCCTAGTCGTCTTGGGTGAAATCAGTTCTTTCATGGAACTACTTCCGAGCTATTTACGTCGAACTGAAGCTTTTGGTAAGCAAAGCCCTAGTTTCAGGATTACTCAAGTACGCACAAAAAATATCAAGAAGGACAATAAAATGCTAACTCGGATCAAGAATTACACATTCAATTTGGGGGCGATCGCAATCACACTTAGTGCAACAGCGATCGCAGCATCTCCATCACTGGCTCAAACGACCCCAGTCCCAATTACTGGTGGTAGTTTTACGGTAAACGTTACCAATGCAGCCACAAACAACGTTAATAGCACAGCCGTAACTGTACTAACACCAGTTGGAACTGCTCAAATTTCAGCTCTTTCAGGAACTACTGCTGGGACTACCAATCTAGCTGTTGGCAATAACTTTGACATTGTTGGTAAATCCACTGGCTCTGTCAACTTTGATACTGGGACAACTGCCAACTTTACCAATGCTGATACCACCATCAAAGGTAAAGTTGTTAATACAACTGCGCCTGGTGATGTCTCAGCTTTAGCAGCGCCCGCAACAGTAACTGGTTCTATTCAAAAAGACTCTTTTATTCAAGTTCCTACAGCGAACATCTCGGCGTTACCAGCTAACACTGTTGTTATTCCTATTACCAGTGGGAAGTTTGATGTCACTCGCTTTAATGATGGCACAACCGTTGGCAATAGCATTCCTACTGTGTTGACTCCCTTTGGAACCGCTCAACTCACAAAGTTTACATTTCAAACTCTTGATAATTTGAATGGATCGCCATTATTTGCTGTTGATGATGAAGTGCGTACTACAGGCTTAGCATCTGGTTCTATTCCCAGCAGAGTTAGTACTTTCACCGATGCAAAGACAGCTATGGTTGGGAAACTCACAACGGCAACAGCTAACCCAAATGCTTCATTTACTCTCAAGGGTGACATTACTGGCGGCAACTTGGTTGTTCCATCTAGTGCAACCACTATCCCAAATACTAGCACTGAGACAATTCTCATTCTTGTCAACAATCCAAAATTGTTGAAGTTAGTTGGTCTGAATCCAAGGTTCTTGGCTTCAGGTAAAAGCAAATTCCTGCTTGTACTAGTCAACAACCAAAGCTTGCTGAACTACGTAGAATCTAAGTCTACCGAAGTAGGTTCTAGCGATCCAATCTCTCTCGGCAATGGCAATGCTGTAGATAGGCTAGTTTTCGTCAATTTCCAGAAGAAGAATCTCTACTATTTTAGTGAAGTATCCTATAGAGCTTTGTTGACATCGATCGCTAATTCTAGCAATACCTCCACTAATACTTCTAACAACACCTCCACTAATACTTCCATCAATACTTCTACTCAAGTTGTGAGAGTGGTTTTTGTGGGCTTACCTAGTCGCCTCATCCCTGGTTTTGGCACAGTCGCAAAATTTGAACGCCGCGATCGCAATGATGATGACCGCCGAGGTGATGATCGTCGCGATGATGATCGTCGTGGCGATGACGATGACGATGATGATGACTAAATCTTAAGCTATATCAATGCTTAGAACAAATCAAAAAACAAAAGAGTAATGGCGGCGCGAAGCGCCGCCATTACTCTTTTGTTTTTGAGTGCAAAGTGCTGTAAATAATACGCCCGAATCTTTTTTAAAGTTTACATATTTGGCGCGATCGCGAAAGTGCTATTTCTTCTACTTGCCAACCAAAGGCAAAATGACTAATAGAATTAACCGCAGGTACAGCCGCTCGAATGGCTTGCATTTGTACTTCTAAGGATGGACGATTTGTAAAGGTGGCGTTCCATTGACCGACTAAAATTGGAGCGATCTTGGTTCCCCTCGGAGCATAGTTCGCAACCCTTAGAATTTGCGCCACGATACAGTCTGGCTTGCCACAAACCGCATATACCATTGGTTGCCACTCATAGGCGTTGGTAAATAAATGCCAAGGTTGCATTCGCGAGTCAAATCCAGCACCTACGGGTTGATTACCATCAGAGAAAAAAGCAATACTGGCGGGAATGCCTTTCTGGAAAACAGGTTTAGCAACTGTGTCAAGATAATAGGTCACACCGATAAAAGCATGACCAACTGCTAATCGCCAGAGTTCACTTTGCCAATAGACGATCGCAGGATTTTTTTGCTCAGATGGTTGGCGACCTTGCCAGAGAGGTTCTGTTTCTTGTGGGTAAAGTTTTTTGACAGCTTGCAGATCTGTTGGCGTGATATATCCCTGTTTGAGAAAACGATTAATAATTTCCCGACCCTGAAAATTCTCAGCGCGATCGCGAAAAGCTTGCAAAGAAGCTTGTCCATAAATCCATAGATAACGAACATTACTCACCACCGAAGACGCACCCGCGCCCCGCTTGTAACGCACATAATCAAACACCACCCCGTCAGGTTTGCGCTTAACGACCTCATTCACTGCTAAATACAAATCGCTCTGGGCTTGATAATTGTAGGGATCGATAAATAGCTGATCTTTAGTGGGAACTTCACCTTCACCGTTTTTGCCTAAGTTCTCAACTATGGAAATTGTACTATCACCATTAGCATTGCGAGCGATCGCATTTTGACGGGCTACGGTTAATTTTGATAGTCCATTAAGATCTACGCCTCTACCATAACCAGTTCCCACATTCATCGTAAATATCCATGCATGAACCTTAATTCCTCGTTCTCGACCTTTAGCGATCGCCAGTTTTAATAAATCTGCATTTTTATACTTCTCTGATTGCACAAGGGAATTCCAAGCAGTTACATTCTCTGATTGTGGTAATAGAATCTTGCCATCGGAAAGCACCTCTATAAATACTTGGTTATAGCCCTTATTCACAATCCGATCCATCACTTCGTCAAGTTTGCCAGACTGCAAATCACAGGGATATAAACGCAGCCAGATCCCTTGAGTTTTCAGCCAAGATTTTTGACGGCAGGTATTTAGAGATTGACTATGCTCCTTCATAATCGCTTGATATTCTTTAGTGGCAACTAAATTTGCACTTTTAGATTTGTCTTGAAAAGCAGCAATCCGCAAATTTTCTTTGGTAGCGATCGCATCCTTATCAAATTGACAATATTCACCAACTTGAGCAAAGGCTGGTTGTAAAACAATGGCTACTAAGAAATTAGTACCTACAATAAGGGAAAAGAATTGAGTAGCGATGTTGACTGACATAGGAGAACCGCAATATTGATGGGGGATGAAATTGCTGTAATGTTTTTGGGAAATATGTTATTACAGCAATTACCGATCAAACAAACCACAAGAAAATTTTTGAAAGCATTGCTAAGCAACGCTTTCAAAAATTTTCTTGGTTTGGGTTTGAGCGCAAAGCGCTGTAAATTTTTGACATAGCGCCAAGCACTGTAACAGAAATCAAACACCATAGCAGACTTTAATCGCCATGACTGATGTTATTAATCCATCAACCGTTGAATCACCTGAGACTTATTTACAGTTTGGCAATCGCTATTACCAGTCTGGCAACATTGCTCTGGCTCTGAAAAACTATGAACGAGCCTTAGCAATCAATCCAGATTTGGCTGCTGTCCATGAACGAATTGGATTAGTTCATCAACAGCAAGGAAATGACATGGAAGCGATCGCGAGTTTTACTAAAGCAATTCAGATCAATCCGCAATCATTAGAAGCCCAATTAGGATTAGGGAATGCTTATCAAAAGATGGGTTGGGCAGAACTTGCGATTACCCATTTTCAACAAGCTCTTGAACTGTATCCCGATCGCTTTTTGACCGAATATCATTGCAAACTGGGGGATAGCCTCAAAGAGAGAGGCAAGACAAAAGAAGCTTTGGCTAGTTATGAAAGAGCGATAGCTACCAATCCTGATTGTATCGATGGCTATCGAGCGATCGCTCAAATATATATGCGTCAGAATGATCCTGAAGCAGTACATACAGTTTATGAACGTGCTAATGCTCGTAATTTAGAACTACTACAAAGTAAGGATTATAACGCCCTAGGGGTAGCATGGATGTTTCAAGTTAGTTCTCTAAGTGACACAGAAAAATCTGCAATAGATGATTGTGTAGATAGAGCTATCTCCAGTTTTGAACGTGCTATTCAAATCGAGCCAGCCCATGCTGATGCCCATTGCAATCTAGGCAGTGCTTTCATTCGCAAAAATCAATTTAAAGATGCCATTATTGCCTATAAAGAAGCGATCGATATCGATCCAAATTTTGCTCAACCCTACTTCAATCTTGGCATTCTCCTCAATAATATTGGCAAGGTTGACGAAGCGATCGCCTGTTTTCAATCCGCCGTTGATCTTGTTCCTAATTGGGTCGAAGCAAAACAATATCTCGGTAAACTTCTAGAGCGCCAGCTATAAACACTAATATTGCTAGGTAATGCGTTTGCTATATTCAAAGTATAGTCAGACTTTGTGAAGATCATCAGGTATCGGATGTAGAGGCCTATAACTCAACCCTAGAAACGATCATGCAACGGTAAGGTGCAGACGCAATCTATGGTGTAGTTAATCGCAGTTCGGGTTAATTTCAAACTAACTCCTAGAGAGGGTTCGCGCTGCGAACCCTCTCTAGCAGGCAAAACAGTAAAAGCCTCGCTTCGCGAGGCTTTTACTGTTTTGCCTGCTAAAATTTTGTAGCTTATCCCGAACTGACGTTAACTAGAACGTGAGTTCGATATAGCCATTTGCGGCGTGCGAAGCACGCCGCAAATGGCGAAAAATGGTAAGAATCGCTTAGCGATTCTTACCATTTTTCGCTTTCGTCGAACTGACGTTAACTAGAGGGTAAAAGGTCGCCAAGGTAGATCGCTTGTACCAGTTAAAAGCAAATCTTTGGTAATTTGTGCTGTTACGGGAGCCATCAGTACACCATTGCGATAGTGACCTGTGGCAACCAAAATGTGAGGATAATCTGGCACAAACCCTAAAATTGGTGATTGATTGGCAACTGGTCTGGGTCGATCGCCTGCCCATGTTTCTAAAACTTCCGCCTTGGCAAAAGTAGGACACCATGCGATCGCCTGTTCTAGTAATAAAGACACATTCGCCTCGTTGGGCAATTCTTTTGGTTCAAACTCTAAGGTTGCGCCGAGCCAATAGCGATCGCCACCTAACGGCACAATATTCAGATCGGAGCCATCCTCATTTTCAATATGCACAACATTTTTGAGGTCTAAATTGGGGATGTATAGCAATAATGCTTGACCAGCAACTGGTTGCATCAGATCTTGTCCTGCATATTTAGAATGATTTTTTAGAAATGGTGACAATATGGCATTAGAGCCTAAACCTGATGTAACAATAATGCGATCGCTAGATATATCTTCTAAATTCTCGACTGGTGCATTCCAAAGAAATTTCACCCCATTTTGAGTTGCGGCTTTGACTAGGGCATTAACCAATTGTGTAGGATGCACAGCCCGATCACATGGACTTAATAAGCCGCCATTGGTCTGCCATTGTGAGAATTCTTGAGCAATTTGTTCGCGATCAAGCCATTGCAAATTAAATCCCTGTCTTTGGCGAATCTCAGATAGCGATCGCGATTTTGTCTCCGCATCAGGCGAGCGATACAAATTTAAAATGCCGTTGCGGTTGTAGAGGATGTCGTGTTTTGTTTGATCGGTTAACTCAGATATGAGGCGATCGTATTTACTCAAGCTCGACAAGCGCAACCTTACTAAAACACCTCTTGCTCTAGAACCAGAAGCAGCCATCAGTACCCCCAGCGCCGCACCTGTAGATACCATTGCAGGGTCAGCATTTACCTCTAGAACTGTCACATTTAGCTCATACTCTTTGCATTTGCTTAATTCATAGGCAATCATTGCTCCGATCACACCGCAGCCAATAATAGTGACAGTTTGCATAGATATTTTCAATTTTTCAGTAGATGTAGCGAAAGGCGCGAAGTGTCCTTGTCTACTCTAAGATCTGATTGTCATCATAATTAAAGTCAATGCTAAACTTTTGAAATAAGTGCAAATCCTGTAGCATTTGTGGTCAAAAATTTCCCAATCCTGTAAAAATCCTGCATTAAACCTGTGATTACGCTAAACTTGCTGCATCCCATCGAATCCAACCCAATCCAAACATGGAAATTTGTATCTGAGCCTGTGATTCGGATTGGGCGATCGGGCGATAATGATGTGATTCTTTATAGCTCTGTTGTCTCGCGCTACCATGTTGAGCTACATCGTCACTCGCTCTATTGGGAAATAGTTAATATTGGCGCAAACGGTACATATATTAACGATCAGCAAATTGATAAGGAGCGCGTGCAGGATGGGGTGACTATTCGACTTGCGACAACGGGACCTAAATTACAAATTTTATTAGATGGGGTTGAATCGATGTCTCCTTCCTCTCACGCTGCTGCTACTAGCCCAAAGTCCCCAACAAAGCCAAGCGATGGTCGCCCTACCTTTATGTCACGTAAGGACTCTGCGATTTAGATTTTTCTTTACTGTGCGTCCCTAAGTAATTTAGTTTACAACTTGGTACAGATGCGAGTTCAAAACTGTGTCACCTAATTTAGATTTTTTTGAAATAAGCGATCGCCAATATCGTATTATCATAGACTTGGCATAATTTGGCACTTGCTGACAGTTTTGCCAAAGGTTGGCAAAAGCACAAAAAATGTTTTTTGATTTCTAGATATATACAATCTAGGCGTACTTAATCTAGGCATATTTAAATAATGAAGGTCACTCTAGAGAAGCTTCCCGCTAGTCAAATTGGTTTTGACATTCAAGTAGAAGGGGCAAAGTCTCAAGCAATATACGATCGCATCGTCAAAGACTTGACGCGCACGATGCAAGTCCCCGGTTTTCGCAAAGGCAAAGCGCCTACTCAAATTGTATTGAGGCAAGTTGGTAGCCAGCGACTAAAAGCTAATGTCCTTGAAGAGTTGCTAGAAAAAACCTTAAACGAAGCCCTTGCTGAGAATAAAGAAGTCAAAGATAAAGCTTTGGGAGGCTTTCAACTAATTACCGATATTGAAACTCTTGTCCAAACCTTCACTCCGGGGCAAGAAGTAAACTTTAAAGCGGCGATCGATGTTGAGCCAGAAGTAACTCTCAACAAATATCAAGGCTTCACGGTTAAGGCTGAAGAAATTAAGCCAGACCTCACCGAAGTCGATCGCACCCTAAACGAATTTCAAGTTCGCAAAGCCACGATTGTCCCGATAGAGGATCGTCCTGTCGCCCTCAATGATGTTGTTACCGTTGATCTTAAAGTGCTAGATCGTGCCACTGGCGAAGAATTGCCTGACGCGGGTGAAGCGGACTTTCAACTAGATGTTGATGAAAAAGCCTTTATTCCTGAAGTTGTTCAGGCAATTGTAGGTGCAGAGATTGATTCAGTCGTTGAAGTCGAGTCAATTTTTCCTGAAGAATATTACCCCGAAGAATATGTCGGTAAGGAAATTAAATATGTGGTCACGATCAAATCGATCAAAGGTCGTGAGCTTCCTGCCCTAGATGATGAGTTTGCTCAATCGATCAGCGACAAAGAGACGATTTCCGAATTGCGGGAACTCCTCGAAAAGCGTGTCATTGATGAGGCTGAGTCTAAAACCCAAGCCAACAAGGAACGCGCTGTGCTTGAAGCCCTCACCGCCGAACTCGAAGTGGATCTACCAGCAACCCTCTTGCAGCAAGAACTAGACTTTTTGGTGCGCCAACAAGCTAGCTACTTGCAAGAGCGCATCGATCCCGCAATGGCAAAGCAACTGTTTACCAAGGAATTGGTTGAAGAAATGCGTCGCCTCAATCAACCAGAGGCAGTAACCCGTCTTCGTCGTAAAGTCGCCCTTGATAAAATTGCTGAAGAGGAAAAGCTTGCGGTTGATGAAGCTGCACTCAAAGAAAGAGTTGCTAGCACCTTGGAAGTCCTCAAAGATCCTAATATCGATCCCGCTAGATTAGCTAGCTTGATTCGTGAGGAAATGCGGACTGAGATCGCTGTGGAATGGTTGATTGAGCATTCTGAGATTGAGTTGGTCGAGCAAGGTTCACTCAAACCAGAGCCAGAAGCCATCGAAACTATCTCACCAGAGACTGATGCAGATGCCATAACTGTTGATGCAACATCTGAAGAAGCTTAATTAAAAGTAAGAGGGGGGCAAAGCCCCCCTCTTACTTTTAAATTGCGTAGAATAGTATGGCTAGATACCAATACTGTTTTTGAGGCATAATAACTCTTAAATCTGTATAGCAAAACCCAGCTTTACCAATTAAGCCTTTTCTAATCAGGTTTTGCCTAAGATCATGCATCAAAATTATGGTGAATTTAAAACGAATGTTCTCTTTATCTAGTCAATTAGCATCAAATCAATTTGCGATCGCTTCGACCCAAAATCAGGTTGTACCGATGGTAGTCGAGCAATCGGGTAAAGGCGAGAGAGCATTTGATATTTTCTCGCGCTTACTGCGTGAGCGCATCGTGTTCTTGGGTTCGCAAGTAGATGACACCACATCTAACCTGATTATGTCGCAGCTTTTATTTTTAGAAGCTGAAGATCCTGAAAAGGACATTTATCTTTATATCAATTCTCCCGGTGGCTCAGTCTATGCGGGCATGGCGATTCTTGATACCATGAACCATGTCCGCCCCGATGTTTGTACTATCTGTATGGGCTTGGCTGCTAGTATGGGCGCATTTTTGTTGGCGGCTGGCGCTAAGGGCAAGCGTATGTCTTTGCCTAATTCACGGATCATGATTCACCAACCTCTTGGTGGCGCTCAGGGGCAAGCCGTTGATATCGAAATTCAAGCAAGGGAAATCTTGTACATCAAGCGATCGCTTAACGAAATGTTATCAGCTAACACAGGCAAACCTCTCGAACAGATCGAACAAGATACCGAGCGAGATTTCTTTATGTCTCCTACGGAAGCTCAACAATATGGTTTAATTGATCGCGTTTTAACCAATTCCAACAGCCTCCAGCCATCTGTCCTATCCCTAGTCTAGCCACAGCGAGATAGCTTATGCCCAGTAAATATGACTCTCATCTTAAATGTTCCTTCTGTGGTAAGTCACAGGAGCAGGTACGCAAACTCATTGCAGGACCAGGGGTATACATTTGTGATGAGTGCGTTGATTTATGCAACGAAATTCTCGATGAGGAGTTGTTTAACAGCGCTCCACCTCAATCTACCCAGCGTAAAGATCCTGCTAATGAAAAGCGGAAAACTAAAACTGCGGCAAATCTTAATCTCAGTCAGATCCCTAAACCCCGTGACATTAAACGCTATCTTGATGAAAATGTAGTTGGGCAGGACGAAGCCAAAAAAGTTTTGTCGGTTGCTGTCTATAACCACTACAAGCGTCTAAGTTTTATCGAGTCGGCTAGTAAGGGGCAAGTTGAAGATGGGGTTGAACTTCAGAAATCAAATATTTTGCTAATCGGTCCTACGGGTTGTGGTAAGACCCTCTTGGCGCAAACCCTAGCCGAAATGCTAGATGTGCCTTTTGCTGTCGCCGATGCTACCACGCTTACTGAGGCGGGCTATGTTGGTGAAGATGTAGAGAATATTTTACTGAGGCTCTTACAGGTTGCTGACCTTGATGTTGAAGAGGCTCAGCGCGGCATTATTTATATTGATGAAATCGATAAAATTGCACGTAAGGGGGAAAATACTTCGATTACGCGTGATGTTTCGGGAGAAGGTGTGCAACAAGCCTTACTCAAAATGCTCGAAGGCACGATCGCAAACGTACCACCTCAGGGTGGACGCAAGCATCCTTACCAAGACTGCATCCAGATTGACACCAAAAATATCTTGTTTATTTGCGGTGGCGCATTCGGTGGTATGGAGAAACTGATCGAGCAGCGTATTGGCAAGAAGTCCATGGGCTTTGTGCAGCAGGGTGAGTCAATTCCTCGCGAAAAGCGGACTGCGGAGATTTTGAAAAATCTACAGCCCGATGATCTGGTCAAGTTTGGGATGATTCCTGAATTTATCGGTCGGGTTCCTGTGACGGCTGTTCTTGATCCGCTTGATGAAAAAGCGCTGATGGCAATTTTGACTGAGCCTCGGAGTGCCTTGATCAAACAGTACCAAAAACTCTTGAAAATGGATAATGTCCAGCTTGAGTTTCAGTCTGATGCAGTTCAGGCGATCGCCAAGGAAGCCTATCGTCGGAAAACAGGGGCGAGAGCTTTGCGCGGTATCGTCGAGCAGTTGATGCTAGACATGATGTATGAGTTGCCTTCACGCAAGGATGTCACCAAATGTCTAATTACTCGTGACATGGTGGAAAAACTATCTACGGCGGAGATTTTGCAGCATCCAGCTTCAATGCCTAAACCTGAATCAGCGTAGAAAACTCAAAAAAACAAGCGTAGCATGTTCTTTCTAGGGATTTTAAAAGCTAAAAATGGCAACTCCATTTTTAGCTTTTTCACTATGTTTGTGCATCAAATCTAGTGCGAAAATTCCCATACTTAATCCAATATTGCTTTAGTTGATGATGAGGTGTATGCAAACTAGCTTTGGAACGATAGAGAAGTACTTGACGATGATCGCCCATCCAAATTTTATCGACTGGATCGACAGAAATAACTGTACCACCAAGTGCTATAACGCATTCAGAAAATCTTTCTACGGCACTGTAGTCAACACTTTCAAATACAAAGAAGTTTCCTGAACAAATTAGGTGGCGACTGCGAATCCAACATTGCATCTTTTTTTGAGCTTCTGGTGGGAGCATTTTAGCTTCATTTGACTCTAAATTGATCGCAGGAAGTTTATAAGACAGTTGGGACTTCATGGGCAAAGCTCTCCTGTTTTTCAAATTTTAATGGACCAGTGGTAGAACCCCATACCTGTTGATGGGTATGAACATCCATCCCTTTATCGAGACTCGCCCAAGTCGTTTCGGTGATTTCGACATAGCTATCGAGATAGGTTTGACAGCCATTTTTCTCGATAAAGCAGCTATTCCCTTCTACCTCTCCAAAGAAGCGATCGCCTTCTCTTCTAAATACCATTGAGCAGTTATGGCGACGCTCAATCACATCAGGCGAAATAGTATTGAGAATGTCTAAATTACGTCCTGAGCCAGCATAAAACATGGCATTTTTGAGACTGAAGTTCTCAATATAAATATGATTGTCGCGATTAACTAAGCGATGAACTCCTTGACGGTAAGGAGTCCATAGATCGTAATCGTAAACCTGTTCTGAATAGAGTCCGATCCCAGAGAAGAAGTCAAAAGGCAAAGGACGAAAGAAAACATGGATATGGGCAAAATCTTTAGGGCTAGCCGATGCTTGTTTATAGTTGCTAAAATCTCCTGCCATCCAACGAGCAAGGGTGAGCAAATCATTTGATGTCACTTCAGCTTTATCCATCATTTTCGGAGATATTGGTTAATCTTTAGATTTCAGGATGAGAATTGATGATGCAAAACATCACTTACAACACTGTGCGCCTAAGTGAAATCCAAACTTTTATTGATCAGTAATGCAAAGCAAGACTTCTTCTAAAAAGCTTGTGGTTTATTGGATTGCAAATTGCTGTAAATCTTAGTCTCCAGATTTAAGGAAGCAATGTTAACAATGTCTAACACTACATATCCGATTCTTGAGACTTTTGGCGAATCTCTGAAGAGAAAGAAGCCGTGACTAAACCCGTACCTGCACTGGTTTTGATTAGCGATACTCGACAGCGCACATTAGGATTAACAAACCAGATTTTTTCTTCGGCTGCTACACGATCGTAAGCAGTGATGAGCACAAACGTACCATCATCAGTAAAGTGATATTCCCCAATTGCCGCAACTTCCTCTGCATAGCCTCGTTCACGGAGGAGTTTTCCTCTCCTAGGCTGTACAGGGTCAGGGACTGGGATTAAGACGCAATTACCTTTAATTGCTTCGCTATCTTCCCAGTCAGATTGACCTTCCCAACTCATCCGAAATGGTGATGCCACCGTTTGCGGATCGATATTGTAGATTTTGCAGAGTTCGATCACTTCGGTGGCTTCGGTGGAAAGTGAAGTAATATCAATCTCCGACTGAACAGCCTCAAAATGACCGAATGCTAAATGATGAGCACTACGCTGTGAGCGCCAATGCCCGATCGAGTTCTCTACAAAATCCTGAATATCCATTAACTTTTTAACTAACTTTTGGGTTTCCGTGGCGATCGCGGTACTTGAAGATCACTTTTGGGCTTGTTAAAACCATTACCTGATTTACTAGAGGTTTTGGTCTTTTTCGATTTAGATAATGGTGTAGCCACTTCGGATGATTCAATTGAAGGCTCTACTGCTGTGACTGGTAGACTTGCTTCAACATCATTCTTAACGGTTTCTTTTAGGCCATTAAGAATGATGTCAGAAATTTGCTCAGAAGAGGTTTCGGGAAGGTGGTTGGTATCTTGCTCAGGACTAAATTTTGCAGCAGTCTCTACAACTGTCTCTGGGATTGGCTCTATAGTGATTTCTGGAACAATCTCTACGGCGGGTTCTGGCGCAGCAACTACCTCAGCGATCGCTGGTTCTTGCCCTTGATGGCTAGACTCTTTCTTGCTAATACTATTACTAGTCTTAGTAGAAGTGCGCGATTTTTTGGCTTTGACAGTTGGTTCGGCGACAGGATTTTGATTGGTTGAGATAGATTCGGAAATAATTTCCACAACAGGAGCTTGCTCTGTAACTACCTCAGCGATCGCTACTGGCTCTTTCCTTGGAGTACTAGGCTCCTTTTTACTAAAACCATGTCCAGTCTTAGTAGAAGCCCTTGACTTTTTAGGTTTAGCTGTTGTTTCAGAGAGAACCTTTTTAGGTTTAGAAGTAGATACTGCTGCTTCTGAAGTGTTTTCAGAATTGATTTCAGGAGTGTCGTCAAGAATAACTGTAGGAATATTTTCTAAAATTGGTTCTGATATATGTTCAAGCTTAATTTCAGGTATAGACTCAGAAACTATCTCAGAGGTATCTTCAGTAACACTTTGTACAGTGCTTTCCACAGTATGCTCTGAATGAATTTCTAAAGGAGTCGTAACAGCTTGTTCGATTGCGATCGCAGGAGTTGCTTCGACATTAGCCTTATTTTCTTCGACAAATGCAATCACAGGTTCAACCGTGGGCAAGTTAGGCTGAAATCCTTGAATAGATATATTTGTAATCTTGCCACCAAAGCGCTGGATTGATTGCAACCTTTTAGAAAGGGAGCTATAGGGAACTGTGACTGTACACCTAGCACTTTGCATCTTGATGGCTTGATTACCGCCTGTAAACTCAATGGTGATACGGTGGTTTGGATCAACGCTTAAGTTTGGGTTAGCGGAATTAATATCTATACTTTTCATGTAAAACTCATCCTAGCGATCGCAATTATGCGACCACATATCAAAACATTTTTAAATGATCCGTATAAGTATTCCGTAAAAACGTCTCTGAAAATCAGTTTTTTTATGTCCCAAATGTTACAAAAGACTGCTTAGTAATCTTTTGTAACATTTGGGTCAAGTACTTACCACTCTCTACTGGCAAAAGAATGCCATAGCTATTCTTCTAATTGCTTAATTCTTAAGCAATTTCCGTAATGCTAACGATTTTGCCAGAGGTACGGTTAATCCTTTGGATTTGAGCAGTCATGTTGCTCTTAGAGACGATGTACTCAGTGGAGCTAACACGGCGGCGAGTGTCAAACTTGGAACCAGATACCAAGATCTTGAAGCGTTTTTCAGTGCCAGAACCAATTACAGTGGCACTTGAAGGCTTAATGGCTTTGCTGCTGTTGGTTGCCACTTCATAAACTAACTGTGAAGATTGCACAGCACTATCAGACTGGGCTGCACCACGATCAAGTGAAAAAATACGATTGTAGCCAACTTGATAGGCATTGTTAGCACTATCTTTACCACGATTGTAAGGAACAACATTTTCACCAAAGGCTGCTTGATATTCATCGCTATCAATGAAGGAATCAATCTCAGCATCATAGCCTTCAGCAACAGTTCGCACGATATGCTCAGATACTTCACGTTGATCCTGTGGAGCGCGACCTAGTAGATGCAAGAAATTGAGTTCAACGAAGCGGTAAGGAGCGCAAGAGGTGAAATAGCGATCGCGATAGAAGTCAGATTTTGCGACGATGCGAACAAACTCACGAACTGAAATTGAGCGATCGCATAATCTTGATTCTGCCGACAACAAACGCTCACTTTCCATGACGTGAGGATTGCCTAAAACTTGTTTGTAAACATTGCGAATAATTGTTTCCAATTCTTCGGCACTGCTGTTAGGTTGCAGTTCAAGAGCAGCTAATAAAGTTGCCATAATAAATTTTCTCTGTAGTGAAAATGGTTAATGAGGTTGTTTTAATAAAAAAATTTAATGAACTTCGCTAGATCACACTAAGCGTTCTCTAGCGAATAAAAAACTAAACAGCAGTAATACTAGCGATTACGCCGCCTTGTTGATGAATGCGTTGGTATTCTTGGGAAAGTTGGTCGAAAGGCACCAAATAGACTTTGTTGCTTCGACGGAACTTGGAAATACTGTTAACAGATTTGGCACGGTAGCCAGTAACTTCGATACGGTAAACCTTGCTGCTAGGAGTACCAAAGGAACCACGACGGGTAAGTGGTGCATCAGCAGGAGTACGGAAGGTTCCACTATCACCAGTTGAAGGAATGACAGCCGTGGGAGTGGAGTTGATGATTAGTGAATTTAGTTTGGGGCTATTGCCTGCCAAATCACCTTTCAAGCTGCTGCTTGAGGCTCCACGAACTAATTCAAAAGTGTGGGTGAACTGTACCAAGTTGGTAATAGCTTCAGTCTTATAGCCACGAATATAAGGAACAATGTTTTCACCAAAGGTAGTTTGGTATTCATCACTGTCGATATAGGAGTCGATATCAGCCTCAAATCCTTTAGCATCAAGGATATCGCTATGGCTACGCACTTCAGCATAATCGATTGGTGCGCGACCAAGCAAATGACGGAAGTTGAGTTCAGTTGTGCGATAACGTGCAGCGTTAGTAAAGAAGCGGGAACGGTAGAGGTCAGATTTGGCAACTGCCCTTACAAATTCACGGACGCTTAATTCGCCACGCTTGAATTGGGATTCAGGAACGCTGAGTCTTTCGCTCTCCATTACATAGGCGTTACCTAGTACTTGACGATAAACCGCATTGATAATAGTTTCTAGCCCTTCCGAAGAAAGACCATTAACTGATTCAATGGGAGGAGTTTCATCAAATAGGCTGACACCCAAGCGTGAAGCTGGTCCAAAAGGCATTAGACAATATCTCCTGATTTAACGAAAGAATATGTATTAAAAGTATTTCAATAGTGATTACGCAGATTTTAGATTTCAAGCTCAGCATTGCTTAACCTTACGCCTAAAACCTGAATAAAAAATGAGTAAAGCGCAATTTATACGCTTTGTTATAATCGATTCTCTTACAAGTACGTAAACTTAAATATCAAGATTTGTGAATTTTACTCATGTCTGCACAATATTTACACAATCAATCACGGTCGATATTTATGTAATTAGTATTTTTATGGCTGTTGCCAAGTCTCTGAGGACATAAAAAACAAGAATTGATTGGTGGGGCTTCGCGCCACCAATCAATTCTTGTTTTTTAATTTTTCTTAAGATAACGTGAGTTCGGTATAGCCATTTGTGGCGTGCTTTGCACGCCGCAAATGGCGGAAAAAGTTAAGAACTGAAGTTAATTGATCAAACCCACAAACATGATGGCAGCCCAGAAGCGGGTACGATTTATCGATGCGAAATTGACTGCTGACGAAAAGTTGCTGTTACTTGCTGGTGCAGTGTTTACCGATCTTTTATACTTTGAGACTAAAGCTTCTTCATAGTCAGGAATTGCCTTGAATTTTCAGATTATCCGTTACGAAGAAATTGAGTCCACTAATAGTGAAGCATGGCGCTTAATCGATCGCCTCAATTCTGTCGAAGTCCAAAACGGCAGTCACCCCCATGGGAGTGATTGCCATACTGTGATCATTGCCAAACGTCAGACCAAAGGGAGGGGGCAACGTGGTCATAGTTGGCAGTCAGATTTGGGTGGATTATTTATGTCAGTAATTTTGCAGCCCAATGTTGCCGCCGTAAATGCTCACCAAATTACGCTTTGGTCAGCTTGGGGCATAGCCAAAGCCCTTAGTGAAACGGGGGCAAATGTCAAGCTCAAATGGCTCAATGATCTCTTAATTGATCGCCGCAAATTGGGAGGTATTCTCACCGAGACAAGAATCGAAGGTGACAAAATTCTTTATGCAGTGGTGGGGATCGGCATTAATTGGACAAATGATGTGCCTGAAGGCGCGATCGCCTTGGGAGAATTGCCAACTACTTTGTCAAGCATGGATGAACTGATCGAGGTGGTGCTAAAAGGTATTGAGCTAGGTCAAACTCGAAGCGATCGCGAAGGAATTATGGGCATTTTGGCGGAATATTTGGAGATGCTTAGCGATAAAAATGTGCGTCAAATGATTAATGGGCGGGAACTTCAAGGGCAAATAATCGACATTAGACCAACAGGCGAACTGGTAGTAAGATGGGAGGGCAATTCCCAAGACGCAATCTATCAGCCTCAAACTTTTTCTGTCGGCTATCAGTAGAATTAAAATATGCGAAAATCAACAATCTCCACGATCACACTGGCTACCCTGCTCTGCCTCTCCACAAATAACTACTTTCTAGTTGGCTCAGCATACGCCGCAACCAAATCGGCTATTTCCCCTGATATCGCAGTTACTCAACCTTCTGAGCAGTCCCCTCAAGCACAGCCTCAACCTGAGATTGCTCCTGCACCGAACACCATTGAGATTCAAAGCGATCGCAATGTTAATAACTCGGCTCCAGCTAATCAGCCTGTAAGTAATGTGGGGAATCGAGACTCTGTGCAAGTTAACATTGAATCTGCTAACCCCACCCCAAAAGCAGCAGTCAAGCGATCGCAACCAGTCGGGCAACCCGTCGAAATTGTCTTAGAAAATCGATCCACTGGTTGCAAATTCAAGGCTAGTAGCCTTTTAGAGCGCAATGCTGATCTTTGTAATCCTGAAGCGATCGCCTCTAAAAATAATGCTCAGAATTCCCAGAACTATTACCAAAATGGCAAAGTCCTCTATGCTGCGGCTTCGGGTGACACGGCTGTACAAGTGCGCCGCCTAACGGAGCAGGAAATTGCCGCGATGAGCTTGCCAAGCAATGGTGACAAGCAAATGTTGTTCCCCTTAGTCGCTCCATCGGTAATTAGTTCAATATTTGGGACTCGCGTGCATCCTGTTACAGGGCAAGTCCGCTTTCATCAAGGTACAGACTTAGCGGCTCCTGAAGGTACACCTGTCGTCGCCGCCTTTAGTGGTCGCGTGGAAATCGCGGGTTGGCTCGGAGGCTATGGCTTAATTGTGGTAATTTCCCACGGTGATACCCATGAAACAAGGTACGCTCACTTGTCTGAAGTCTTGGTCAAGCCGGGGCAAGAGATCAAGCAGGGCAATGTTATTGGTTTAGTTGGCAGTACGGGTATGTCTACTGGCCCCCACCTGCATTTTGAGATTTGGCAAAAGATGCAAGAGGGACTAGTGGCGATCGACCCTACGCCGCAGTTGCTGCTTGCCATGGAGCAGTTACAAAAATATCTCGCCCAATCACCTAAATCGACAAATAAAGCTTAAGTAACGTGAGTTCGGGATAGGCTAGCCAAAACATTAAAAGCCTCGCGAAGCGAGGCTTTTAATGTTTTGGCTCTTAGATGGGTTTGCTGCGCGAACCCTATCTAAACGTGAGTTCGATATAGCCATTTGCGGCGTGCAAAGCACGCCGCAAATGGCAAAAAATGGTAAGAATCGCTTAGCGATTCTTACCATTTTTCGCTTTCGTCGAACTTACATTGAATTAAAAAACAAACCCAGTAAGGGTTTGTATAGCAACGCAAGAGATAGATAGGACAAATCAAAACCAAAAAGGTGAGTGGCGGCGTGAAGCGCCGCCACTCACCTTTTTGGTTTTATGTCATAAGCAAAACTTACACTGCTATAAAACACCATTAATTGACATTAAACCGATAACCCAAACCATAAACAGTTTCAATTAGTTTTTCCTGTCCATATTCCGCCAATCGTCGCCGCAACAGTCTGACTTGGGCAGCAACCACGTTACTTTCTGGTTCTGCTTGCATTTCCCATAGCCGACTCAGAATCTGATCGCGGGTCAAAATTTGATGAGGATGCCGCATAAAATACTCTAAAAGCTGAAACTCTTTAGCCGTCAGTTGAATAATTTGGTGTTTCCCATTAATGTCATGGGCAGCGATCGTACAAGTATTGTAATCAAGAACGAGATTGGCAACTTTTAACTGTGTGGCTTGAATTTGTGGCGATCGCCTTTGCAAAGCCCTCAATCTAGCCAATAACTCTAACATCCCAAAGGGTTTTATGAGATAGTCATCGGCTCCTGCATCTAGTCCTTGAACACGATCTTCTATTCGATCTTTTGCCGTGAGAAGAATGACAGGAAGAGGATTTTGATTTTTGCGTAATCGTCTACATAATTCTAATCCTGAAAGCTGCGGTAACATCCAGTCCAAAATTGCCACAGTATATTCTGTAGGTTGGCAATCGAGATAGTTCCATGCTTCTTTGCCATTTTGAGCCCAATCAACCACATATTTCTCTTGCTTGAGACTACGTTGAATTGCAGTCCCTAAATCAACTTCATCTTCAACGAGTAAAACTTTCATGTTTTTTATTTACAGTCTATAGCAATGTAAGTTTTGCTTAGGACATAAAACCCAAAAGATGAGTGGCGGCGCTTTGCGCCGCCACTCATCTTTTGGGTTTTGATTTGTCCTATCTATCTCTTGCGTTGCTATATTCATGTTTTGAGTAATACAACAAATTTTTTGAAAGCGTCGCTTGGCGACGCTTTCAAAAAATTTGTTGTATTTTAAGCCAGCGTTAGGACGAATCAAAACTTACATTGCTATAACATGAGTTTGATAAAACATTGGTGTGCAAAGTTGAGATAATCTATGTCGCAATCTCGTTATGTTTGATGGTCACAAATTAACCCCAAAACATGACTATTATACGACTACTACATAAAAAGGAAGATTTTAAACTGTGGCGATCGCAAACCAATATGGCTATTACACCGAAGATAATCGGGAATTTGTGATTACAGATCCGCGCACCCCGCGCCCTTGGTTTAACTATATGTGGAACAGCCAGTATGCAGGACTGATTTCCCATACAGGCGGCGGCTTTAGCTTTCTAGAATCACCACGCGATAACCGTATTAGCAGAATGCGCTATAACTGCCTCCCTTGGGATCGTCCTGGACGCTATGTGATGGTCAAGGATGTAGCCTCGGGGCAATATTGGTCACTGAGTTGGTCACCAACAATTCACCTTAACTATGATTTTTATGAGTGTCGTCATGGTCAAGGCTATACTAAAATCACGACTGAGATTAATGGAATTCGTGGGGAAATTACGTACTTCGTTCCCAATGATGTGAATGCGGAAGTTTGGCGCGTGAAGTTGACTGATGTATCGGGTACGGCGAGGGATTTAGAGATATATTCTTTTGTAGAACTATTGATGGGGAATGCCCTCAACGATCAAATTAATCAACCCAATGACAAGCATTTTACGGACATCCATTTTGATTGCGATTTACAGGCTTTGGTCGCTACCCGCCGCTATTGGGTTCTAAATAAAGGAGTATCAGTTAAGCAGCCCAATATTGATTGGAAGTATCAAGTTTATTTCTCGCAAAGTTTACCAGTTTCTGGTTTTGACAGCAGTCTCGATACTTTTATCGGCAGATGGCGATCGGAGTCGAATCCCTTAGCAGTGGAAACAGGGGTGATGCAGAATACTGAGATCACGGCTGGCGATCCTGTAGTGGCTTTGCAATCGAAGATTAGCTTAGGGGCAAATAGTTCGGTTGATTTTGCAGTAACTTTGAAGATTGCAGCGAAAGAGATCCCCCCTACCCCCCTTGCAAAGAGGGGCAAAGAAAATTCTCCCCCCTTCACAAGGGGGGCTGGGGGGGAGCTAAACCGTGAGACAAAGATAGGGAAGGATGCGGGAGAACTACTAGAGATTGTCGATCGCCAATTTCTGCAACTTAAACAAAAATGGGATCAGCATTTATCCTGTGTGCAGGTGCAAACGCCCGATCCCGCCTTTAACGCGATGATTAATGTGTGGAATCAGTATCAGGCGGCTGTCACCTTCGATATGGCGCGAAATTCGGGCTACTATCATGGTGGATTGCTGTTTGGGACAGGAATGCGCGATCGCTTTCAGGATATTCTCGGCGTGGTCATGGTTGATCCTGCAAGAGTGCGCGAAAGATTGATTAAGGCTCTTAACTTCCAATTCAAGGATGGTTCCACGTTACATAATTACTTTGTGCTAACCAATACAGGCGAACGCACCAATCATTCCGATACACCACTTTGGATTCCCTTTGGCATTGTCGAATATCTCAAGGAAACTGGCGATTTCTCGATTTTAGAAGAAGTTGTTCCTTACCATGATGATACATCAGGCACAGTCTATGAGCATTTGGTGAGAGCGCTGGACTTTGCGATCGCCAACACAGGCGAAAAAGGAATGCCGCGCATTTTTACAGGCGATTGGAATGATACGCTCGATCATGTTGGCTCACAGGGCAAGGGCGAAACCACTTGGGGCGCGTTCTTTTTGGGTTATGTATTGAATAAGTCCTTGCCTGTTTGCGAACATCAAGGCGATTCGCAATCATTAGCAAAATTCCAAAAGTTCTATGAGCATCTGCGTCAAGTTACTAACGATATCTGTTGGGATGGTGAATGGTATTTACGCGCTTTCCGTGACAATGGCGAGCCGATTGGCGTATCTAGCGCTAGTCAGGGCAAAATCTTTTTGAACGCGCAGTCATGGGCAGTAATTTCTGAACTTGCACCGAAGGATCGCGCCGATCGCTGTATGGCAAGCAGCCGTGAGTATCTGACAACTCCTTTTGGCATGAAAATTGTTGATCCATCTTTTACGGAAATCGATGATACGGTCGGCTTAATCAGTCGTTGCGTTCCAGGGAAGAAAGAAAACGGTGCAGTGTTTAACCATGCCTCGTCTTGGTTTGTACTTGCCTCGCTGCTCAATGGTGATACCGAATTTGCATGGGAAATCTATCGCCGCATGATGCCGATTAATTCCTCACAGGCGACCGATGCAAAATGCGATCGCTTTGAAACGGAACCCTATGTTTATCCAGAATATGTGACTAGCCCCGATCATGAAACCCAAGGACAGGCAAGCCACTCATGGCTGACGGGTACAGCAGTATGGATGTTACGCATTGGCATTGATTACATTTTAGGTTTTCAACCCACTTTTGAGGGCATGATTATCGATCCCAAGATTCCTGCGGAGTGGTCAGGCTTCACGGCTCAGCGCCAATTTCGCGGCAAGGTTCTCTCGCTGACGGTAACCAATCATAGCGATGTCAAACAAATGCTAGTCAATGGTGAGGTGGTTACAGGGAAATTGATCGATTTGGCAAAATATGTAGGTGATGAAATCGCGATCGCAGTTCATCTCTAGAAAACCATTGTCAGCAACTATCTAGATCCCCCCTCCCCTCTTATACTAACGTTAGTTCGCCGAAAGCGAAAAATGGTAAGAATCGCTAAGCGATTCTTACCATTTTTCGCCATTTGCGTCGTGCGAAGCACGACGCAAATGGCTATATCGAACTCGCGTTATACTAATTCACGAAAGTGTGACAACACTTTTGTGAGTTAAAAACCAAACCCAGTCAGGATTTTCAAAACACAAAATGGCTAAGCCATTTTGTGTTTTGGCATAATTGCTATAGCAATGTAAGTTTTGCTTAGGACATAAAACCAAAAAGATGAGTGGCGGCGCTTCGCGCCGCCACTCATCTTTTTGGTTTTGATTTTTCCTATCTATCTCTTGCGTTGCTATAGAAGGAAATTAGACGTAAAGCACCTCGCCTCCTTTTTTGATTTGGCGATGAAGATCGATATAATATTCAAAAATATATTGAATTAATCCATGTCGATCGCATTTAGTAAATATCACGGCCTAGGTAACGATTTTATCCTGATCGATAACCGTCACAGTGCTGAACTAATTCTCACCCCTGAGCAGGCTATCAAATGGTGCGATCGCAATTTTGGTGTTGGCGCAGACGGAGTAATTTTTCTGCTGACTGAGAGTAATGGAGAACATCGGATGCGGATTTTTAACTCCGATGGCTCCGAGCCAGAGATGTGCGGCAATGGAATTCGTTGCCTAGCTAAATTTATGCAGGACTTGAATATCCCAACTACTGACAACAAATATAAGATTCAAACTGGCGCAGGTTTGATTGTGCCACAAATGGATGTGGATGGACAGGTAACTGTTGATATGGGCAAACCATTTTTGACCGCCAACGAGATTCCTACAACTTTGGGTGAAAGCGATCGCAAGGTTGTCAATGTGCCACTTGAAGTTGGAGACAAGACTTGGAATGTCACGACAGTAAGCATGGGTAATCCGCACTGTATGACCTTTGTTGATGATGTCGATACAATTGCTTTGGCGGAAATTGGTGTTCTCTTTGAACATCATGCTGTATTCCCTAAACGCACAAATACCGAGTTTGTGGAAGTCGTTAATCGCAGCTATGTGAAAATGCGTGTATGGGAACGGGGCGCAGGAGCAACCTTAGCTTGTGGGACGGGTGCTTGTGCGACGGTTGTAGCTGGTGTTTTAAATGATCTGTGCGATCGCATCTGTACGGTAAATCTCCCTGGGGGCGATCTCAAAATCCATTGGTCAGCCGAAAGCGATCACATTCTGATGACTGGTCCCGCAACTTTAGTATTTACTGGTTTAGCAGAGAACGAATTGTAAATAAGCTATGGCTATTGCGGCGTTTTGCGTCACAATAGCGCTAAAAAGGAAGGTTATGGTAAGTAGCTAACCATAATTAAAACCTAAAACCAGAAGCTGTCTCGTCTGCGTATCGGGCAGGACAGATTTCTAGGTTTAGCGAACCACAATAAATTTCTTGATTTGGGTTTAAGCGCAAAGGTCTATTTAGCGTTTATCAGTCTAGTGAAGTACGGGTTTGTTTTCCCGCCGAAGGCGGGAAAACAAACCTTTATACCTCGCTTGCTTGTAAAAGACTATAAACATAAAAAACTAGAGGTTTTCAAAATGAGTGAAACAATATTTAGTAAAATTATTAAGCGAGAAATTCCTGCTAGCATACTCTATGAGGATGATCTTGTCCTTGCTTTCCGCGATGTCAATCCTCAAGCTCCAGTACATTTTCTCGTCATTCCTAAAAAGCCGATTGTGAAGCTTTCGGAAGCAAATATAGAGGATCAAAATTTATTAGGGCATCTATTACTTATAGCTAGTAAAGTCGCTGCTCAAGAAGGATTAACTGATTTTCGTTTGGTTACTAATAATGGAGCAGGAGCTGGGCAGAGCGTCTTCCATTTACATATTCATGTTTTAGGCGATCGTTCCTTTGCTTGGCCCCCTGGTTAAACCATACAGATGAGAAGCAGCATCACTTATCTGCTATACCAAAGAACAAAATGCCTTAGCAATGTGAGTTGATATAGCCATTTGCGTCGTGCGAAACACAACGCAAATGGCGGAAAATGGCTAGAATCGCTTAGCGATTCTAGCCATTTTCCGCTCTCGTCGCACAGACGTTAATCTAACGTGAGTTCGATATAGCCATTTGCGGCGTGCTTCGCACGACGCAAATGGCGAAAAATGGTAAGAATCGCTTAGCGATTCTTACCATTTTTCGCTGTCGTCGAACTGACGTTAATCTAGACGCATTCTTGGTTACTGAAAATAAGCGATCGCCCTGCGGCAGGCTAGGGCGAACACCTACTAAGTCACCACCTAAAACCTAGAAACCTTTCCTGCCCGCGTATCGGGCGGGAAAGGTTTCTAGGTTTTTAGATTACTTATGTCTAGTTACTTAGTCGATAACTTTTTTGACTTCATCTTTGACATCTTCAGCGGTGTGGCGTAATTTTGCTTCAGCTTGTTTTGCCTGACCTTCCGATTGGTTTTTAGTGTCACCCGTCAGATCTCCCACGGTTTCTTGCACTTTGCCTTCAACATTTTTAGCAGTTGCCTTAGCTCTATTTTCTAAACTCATAATGGACTCCTTCTATAATTTGAGAATTATTTATTGATGTTACGTCGAGATTCCACTTCCTATATCCTCTTCCATCGAGAGAAGAGAAGCAAACCCATATTATTCTCTTGTGCATCTATTCAGAAACAGAGATGCTAGGGGTTTGGGCTTAGAATGGTTGAAATTTCTACATAACAAGATGTGTCTATAAGAGTCGAATTAACAACCCTTACTTCTAGAATTACTATGACAGACCAATATTTGATTTCTTGAATGAATTGATTAAGTTGATTGAATAAGATACAAATCGCAATTAAAATCACAACACTTTAACCTAATCCTCAATAGAAAATAACGACGATTCGCTCTGCCATAATTTTTTGGAGTGAGTTGATATCGCCATTTGTCGAACTGACGTTAAGTTTGAGTTAATTCTAATGTTATAGCAACGTAAGTATTGCTTAGGACATAAAACCAAAAAGATGAGAGGCGGCGCTTCGCGCCGCCTCTCATCTTTTTGGTTTTGATTTGTCCTAGCTATCTCTTGCGTTACTATACGTAGAACAAAGATCGTCATCATGTTTCCATGTCATCCTAAAAGAGGATTTGGAGACCAAATCCCTACCATATTTGAAAAGTAGGGGCTTGGTCTCCAAGCCTCAATGAGCTAGCTCCCAGAGAGAGTTTGCGGTGCGAACCATCTCTAGGAGCCAAAACAGTAAAAACCTCGCTTTGCGAGGCTTTTACTGTTTTGATTTTTAAAATTTCGTAGCTTATTCGGAACTCTCCACAATTAGAACCTAAAACCAGAAGCTGGCCAGTTTGCTACGCGGGCGGGACAGCTTCTGGTTTTGTCTAGCTACTTACTAGTTTATAGACTCATTTTCACTCGTTAGACGCTTATCAAAGTTTTCTTCATATCTAAGATCTTGAGTATGGAATAGCTTGTCCCAGAAGGTGAAATAGAGACCATAATGCAAGGTGTACTTGAAATGATGGATAGAATGATGAGCTGGACCAATAAACCATTTGCCTAGCCAATGATGGGGAAAAGATACAGGTAACCGATCAATGCCTAGATGGTTTAACACAGCCCAAACCGTCATTGTGGTCAGGACAGCTATTAAAGTGATGAAATGTAGTGGAATCACAAAAACAATACCCACTAAAAAAAGAGAACTAACGATCGCTTCTAAAGGGTCAAAAGCAAATGAAGTCCAAGGTGTGGTGTAGCGCGATCGGTGATGTCCTTGATGTAACCAACGAAAAAGGGAAGGGTGATGAAACAATCGATGGGTGAAATAGAAATATGCGTCCTGTAGAATCAACACGAGGCTATAACTTATACCTAAATACCACAATCCATACTGATGAGGATTGCTGTAAATGCGGGTAAGGTTCCATCCATATCCCGATACGATGAATGCAGAGGCGATCGCAAAGACGGCTGCTGAAAGCACAGATAGTTTAATATCTCGTCGTATTGAATCCCAAGATGGAACTTGTGGTGGATTTTGCCCACCTAGTGACTGACGGAATGGTGAATAAAAAAACAGATACATCCCCCCTGCCACAAGAAAATATCGGGCAAGAATAATCCCGAAGAATGCAATACCGTAAAATCCAAATGAGTGATCTAGCAATTTAGACTCTATTAAAAAAGATGAATCTGACTAAAGAAATTAAAAGATAGCTCAAAATTGCATAGGCAATAATTGCAATCACAATATTTACATCAAATATATTTGTACCACCATCAGATGTAGGGCTGATGAATAAGGTCGAAAATGGAGCAATAAATGGTGCGGATAAATTATTGATTAAACGAGCAAACTCATTTTGAGTATTAGCACCAAATAAACGTAATACAAATCTTAGCATCAGTAATATTTCGATGATTCCCCCTAGCCAGTAAATACTGTTAACTACCCAATAGTAGATATTACTGCGTTGAGCTTTTCCTAGACGTTGTTCTTCTTGTTGAAGGCGAAAAGTCTCTTCATCCTGTCTTAGGTCTTGCTGTCTTTCTTGATTGCTTTCATTTCGCTGATTATCGTTCATGTTTAGACTACTGAGTTTTGTGATGGGGCTAAATAACTATTTAGCTTTTAGCCCTAAGATGACAGATAGCTGCATTATTTATTGATTGAATTGATTGACTACGATACAAATCTTTAAGTAGCTAGACATTAAGTGCGTATTTGAGAATTGAAAGCGTTACAAAGCAACGCTTTCAATTTTTTCTTGAGGCTCGTTTGAGCGCAAAGCGCTATAGGATAAACTGCAAATCTAGAATCTTGTGACGATTGAATTTGAAACTGCTGTTCTAAAATTGTGAGAGTTTATGCAATAAATGTTTCGTTCTTCTGACGATCGCCTTTTTAGTTAAAATTCCTTGCGAAGGGCTAAATAATAGAGCTAAAAGGAAAAGTCCTGAAATAATCAAGACGATCGCACTACCAGAAGGAACATTTTGATAATAGCTAATGTACATGCCACTAACACTGGCGATAACACCGAACAATGCTCCTAGTGCCATCATTAAGTGTAATTCCTTCACTAATAGATAGGCGGTGGCGGCGGGGCCAGTGAGGAGTGAAACCACTAACACCACACCGACCGATTGCATACTGGCGATAATCGTGAGGGTGATGCCTGCCATCAGTCCAAAGTGAATGAAATGGACAGGTAAGCCCATAGCTTTAGAAGCTAGCGGATCAAAGCAATAGAAAATTAATTCACGGTAGAAGATGACTACACAAGCTAAGACGGCGATCGCAATAATCAAAGTTCGCCATAGGTCAGCAGTGGTCACTCCCAAAATATCGCCAAATAGAAAACTATGCAGATCTAATTTGCTTTTGAGGGTGGTAATTAACATGACACCCAAGGCTAAAAATCCTGAAAATACCAGAGCCATTGCCGTATCAACTTTAATTTTGGAATGGGTCTGAATCCAAGCCACGACAAAGGTGCTAATCGTACCTGCGATGAATGCACCCAGAAAAATATCCATGCCAATATAAAAGGCGATCGCCAGCCCTGGCAAGACCGCATGGGCAACCACATCGCCTAAAAGTCCCATATGCTGCACGATCAGATAACTACCAACCACCGCCGATAGAATCCCAATGAGAATGCCGATCGCGATCGCATTTCGCATAAACTCAAAGCCCAAAGGCTCTATTAACCAATTCAACATAAATTTTGTTCCTTAACTTATTTCGTCCAAAGTGAAGATCTGCCCTCACCCCCCAGCCCCCTCTCCCATTAAGGGCGAGGGGGAGAAAGATTAATTTCTTGTTCCCCTCTCCCTTTTTGGGCTGCTGTGTACACACAAGTTATCAGCTATATAGTGAGTTACTAAAGATCCCCCTCAATCCCCCTTGTAAAGGGGGAAGAAGAAAATTCTCCCCCCTTTACAAGGGGGGCTGGGGGGATCTAAACCCCGAAACGAAGACAGAGAAACTTGTGTGTACAAGGTAGCCCTTTTTGGGAGAGGGGCTAGGGGTGAGGGTCTATAATTCTTTCTGCATCAAAATCACACTGTCGCCGTAGGCGCGTTTAATATTCTGGGAAGTAATCACAGTATCGCGATCACCATCGGCAATTAGTTCTTTATTCATTAGCAATAGGCGATCGTAATTATCTAAATTAGATCCAAGATCGTGAGTGATTACTAACAGGATTTTGCTTTGCGATTTCAATTCCGCAAACACCTCAAAGATTACTTCCTCCGTTTTTTTATCGACACCCACAAACGGCTCATCGAAAAATAGTAATTCTGCTTCTTGGGCGATCGCCCTTGCTAGAAATACTCTCTGTTGTTGACCGCCCGATAGTTCGCCAATTTGGCGATCGCGTAGTTCCCATATGCCGACACGCTGAAGCGCCGATTTGACAATGCTCTCGCAGTGACAGCCTGACTTTTTGATCCAGCCTAGCCAATTACGATGACGGGTACGCGCCATCATTACCGCACCCCAAACCGTCACAGGAAAATCCCAATCCACCTGCGATCGCTGCGGCACATAGGCAACGGTGCGAAGCTGTCGATGCAAAGCCCGCGATCGATAACGCACATGACCATTACTAGCAGGCACTAATCCCAGAATTGCCTTAAAAATCGTACTTTTGCCAGCGCCATTGGGACCAATCACCGCCACCATTTGCCCAGAATCGATCGCAAAGCTGACATCTTCCACGGCATTGACATCGTGATAGCTGACTGCCAAATGCTCAACTTCTAGCATATTTTTTTGTTTGCGGTTAAGTTTGCGATTAAACTGATAATGATTATCGTTCTTAGTATATAATCAATTCACCTTAGCGCAATATTTTTGTTCCATGCCCATCGATCTGTTCCCCAAAAAACCTGCCGTTAGTGCCGAACAATCGCAGCAGGTCAAGGATTGGTTATATGAAATCTTGCAAATTAATCATCAAACAGTTATTTCTCTTAGCCAATTACAATGCCAAGATCCCGATTGTCCCCCTATTCAGACGGCGATCGCGATTATGACCAGCCCACATCGGATCATTCGCATTCATAAGGCAATTTCCGATATTACCTATGTTGATGTAGTACAGGCGATCGCTGTTAATCTTAAAGATTAGGGATTTTAAAAGCACAAAATAGCCACGCCATTTTGTGCTTTTAAAATCCTTATAGGGTTTGATTTTTATAGCAATGAAAGTTTTGCTTAGGACATAAAACCCAAATAAATGAAGGCGGCGCAAAGCGCCGCCTTCATTTATTTGGGTTTTGATTTGTCCTAGCTATCTCTTGCGTTGCTATAACTTCCAAAAGTGTAGCAACACTTTTGGAAATTGGTACAAGTTTTGCTTAGGACATAAAGCCGAAAAGATGAGTGGCGGCGCTTTGCGCCGCCACTCATCTTTTCGGCTTTGATTTTCTCTTGCTCTAATAATCACTGAAGGGTCTAATCGTAGATTTTGCCAGTGCAGGAACTATGCGATCGCTTGCCATTCTTGCGCCCGAAATATTTCTTGCTGTGGGTCCCACACGCAGAGCGGCTAGACCTCCCATGATAAATAAATCGCAGCCATGCCATCGCAAATGTTCATTGAGAATAGGAAATCCGTTAACGAGGGGTTGCGGATATTGCTGCATTACTTGACGTAGCAACGGTTCCGCTTTTGCATCAAACCTTGTACCTGTGGCTAACCAAAGGCGATCGCATGATAATTCTATTCCATCTATACAAATAATTTGCCATTTTGTTCCATTCCAACTGGCTTGAGCAACTTCGCATTCTGGATGAAATTCTAATCTGCCTTGATGATGCTCTCTTCGTAATTGTGTCATCACCGAGGGAGTCATCGAACCACCATCTCTCGCTGTGAGAACTATTTCCCGCCGTTTTTGCCAATCGGTTTCGGCATGAAAACCCTTGAGATATTTGGGACCAAGCCATCCCGCATCGGCATCAAAGAGCTTTTCTTTAAATTGCCGACGGGAAAGCAATAATACCTTTGCGCCACGGGCGATCGCCCCTAAAGCCAAATGTCCACTAGTTAAGCCACCACCAACGATCAAGATAGTTTCTCCCGCTAAGTGTGGCGATGCTAGATTGAGGTCACTAGAATGCACAAGGCGATCGCAAGGAAAGTTAGGGGTAATCCGCTCAACCCAATTGGGAATTTGTTTAATGCTGTTATTGGTGGCTAAGACAACGCGCTTAGCGGTGATGCTTTTGCCATGATTTAGCCAAAGCCGAAAGCCTCGACGAGGGGATAGAATTGGCTCTAGATCAACAACTTTAGAGGCAATTAGGCGTTCTGATAATTGCTGTGAGGCGATCGCATTTTGGCAAAAGTCACGAAATAGCTTCGTGGATGGCAAATCATAGGGAGGAAATAATTCTTCGGGACGTTTTTCGGCGAAGCGCCGCAATGCGAAGGGATCGGGGGCGGGATGATGAACGGCAGGCGATCGCAGATGAGGAATTTCTTGAGCGGCAAATTGGCGATGCCATTGGGTGAGCCAATCACCACTAGGATCGAAAATTAGAATTTTCTCGCGCAAATCTTGACGTTTTTGCAGGAGATGCAGGGTTAAGGTGAGAGCGTGAACTCCTGCGCCAATGATGGCTATGTCAATATCAAAGTTACCTTTAGCCTGAATCTTGGCTTTGCTGGGGTAATTCAGGGATTGGGCTGAAGAATTATGTGTAGATTCTGCTAAGCGATCGCCCAAATTAACAATAGACATAGCAAACTAAATAACAACAATGATAATCATTATCATTTTATACTGCCTTAACTGCTAAATGTCTATAGCAATCCTAAATAGGTTGTGAGAGTGCGACCCTTTGGGGCGCACTCTCACAACATTCAAAATCTTACAACTCATTTAGAAGCGCTATATGTCTAGTGAAAGTTAAGTTTGTGAGTGACTTAATCGATTCCTATCAGCAATTAATTGAACATGGATAAGAATGGAGTTAATGTGATTCAAGCGAAGTTGGCAAATTTTGAGAGGATGACTTGGGGGGATATTGCTGGATGCGAAGAAACAAAATCACAATGTTTCGACGGAATAGATACTGAGTGATAGTCCTTTGGCTCAAGTTAATCTAGTGCTGTTGACTATCTATTCAAAGAGCGATCGCGATGACATTAGCTCTGCTGAGATTTTGAATATTTTATCTGATGTTCTCAAGCCATGAACTCAGATAAGCCGTATGGTATAGTAGATACGTTAGGAATGGAGGCAAAAATGACAGAGTTACTTACACCTCAATCTCTTTATGATCAAGATATTTTGCTTTGGGTCGAAGATACGATCGCTAAGCTGAAAGCCCATGATTTTGCAAATTTGGATTTAGAAAATTTAATTGAGGAGATAGATACTTTGGGGAAAAGTCAGCGTAATGCGATGAGAAGTCTATTGAGAAGACTAATCGAGCATTTGCTAAAACGGTGTTATGTTCCATTACCTGAGTGTTATGTTGGTTGGCAAAGAGAAATTAGAGCTTTTCGTAACGATATCAAGGATATTTTGGAAGATGCTCCAAGCTTAAAAAATCAAATTGCAGAGATTTTGCCTAAAGCATTTGAGACTGCCCTTACGTCAATGAGGGAAGAATATCCCCAAGTAAATTTTCCTAATTCTTGGCTTGGCAATTGCGATGTCAATGACATTCTAAATCGTAACTTTTGGGAAGATAGTTAACTGCGATCGCCAGTCACATCACTTTTCAGGCAAATAGGCGATCGCATAATGACTAGGCTATATTAGATTTACAGTATATTTTTATTTCTCATTATTAGTGAGGTTATCTAAATGAGAGCAGTGGAAGCTACGGGGACAATTGATCGCGAAGGGCATTTATTGTTAGATCATCCTTTTGATGTGGATATAGCTGGGCGTGTTCGTGTGATTGTGTTGTTTTCTGAACCAGATCAGGAATTGGAAGATGATCCTGATGATACGCCTATTGAGGAGGTGAAGGCGAGTTTGAAAAGGGCTTTTCAGCAAGCTAAGGCAGGGCAGCGTATTCCATTTGAAAAAATGTGGGACGGAATCGATGCCGAGTGATAGTCCTTTGGTGTGGTAGCAATCTAAAGATATGGCAATTGAAGTTACAGAAGATTATCGAAGTTTGTTAGTGGCGGTGAAGCATCGGATTCGTGCTGCTCAGTATGAGGCTTTAAAGGCGGTTAATCGTGAGTTAATGGCGCTTTATTGGGATATTGGTGAGTTAATCGTTACTCGTCAAGAAAGCGCTGGTTGGGGTAAGTCAGTGGTGGAACAATTAGCTCATGATTTGCAGGTTGAGTTTCATGGGATGGCTGGGTTTTCGGCGCGGAATATTTGGAATATGCGAAGTTTTTATGTTACCTACCGCACTAACGAAAAACTGCAACCATTGGTTGCAGAAATTGGCTGGACTCATAATCTGGTGATCTTAGAGAAGTGTAAAGACGATTTGCAGAGAGAGTTTTACATTCGCATGACCCAAAAATTTGGCTGGACAAAAAATGTGTTAATTCACCAAATCGAGAACAAAACTTACGAAAAGACTTTGCTAAATCAAACAAATTTCGATCGCACTTTGTCAGAGGAGATGCGCGATCGCGCCAAGCTTGCGGTTAAGGATGCATATACATTTGATTTTCTGGAGTTAGCGGATGAACATAGCGAACGCGAACTTGAGAAGGCGATTTTGACGAGGGTGGAACCATTTTTGCAAGAGATGGGTGGGATGTTTACTTTTGTGGGTAGTCAATATCGTTTAGAGATTAGTGATGAGGAGTATTTTATTGATTTGTTGCTGTATCACCGTGGGCTGAAGTGTTTGGTGGCGGTTGAGTTAAAGATTGGGAAGTTTTTGCCTGAATATGTGGGGAAGATGCAGTTCTATTTGGCGGCTTTGGACGATCGCGTGAGGTTGGAGGGTGAGAATGCGGCGATTGGAATTATTCTTTGTAAGTCAAAGGATCGGACGATTGTGGAGTATGCGCTGCGGCAGTCGAATCAGGCGATCGGAGTTGCCACTTATCAAATTGTGTCGTCTTTGCCGTTGGAGTTGCAGGGACAGTTGCCTGCTCCAGAGCAGGTGGCTAGGTTGTTGGGGGGGATTTAGGCGATTTTATAATGAGATTTGATACAGAAGGTGCGAACAATCTAAAATGCTGAGAAAGTGAGAATTTAATTTATGAGCGATTTAATCGATTCCTATCAGCAATTAATCGATCACATTGGCGAATGCTTGGCACAGGGGCAGCAACGCGCTTTTGAGCAGGTTAATACGCTTTTGGTAGAAACTTATTGGCAAATTGGGCAGTACATTGTGGAGTTTGAGCAGAAGGGGAATGAGAGGGCAGAATATGGTTCAAGGTTGTTAACTCAATTATCACGGGATTTGAAATCTGCTTATGGCAAAGGATTTAGTCGCCGTAATGTCTTGGATATGCGCCGCTTTTATGTTGGTTATCCAAAATGGCAGATGGTGTCTGCCAAATTAGGTTGGTCGCATTACACGGAGCTTTTGGCGATTTCGGATGATTTAGCGAGATCGTTTTATGAACAGCAATGCATACGCGATCGCTGGAGTGTGAGGGAACTAAAGCGTCAGAAGGATTCGGCTTTGTTTGAGCGAGTTGCCATGAGTAAGGATCGAGCAGAGATTTTGGCTTTGGCTCAGAAAGGACAAAAAATTGAGTCAGCAAAGGATGTGGTGAAAGATCCCTATGTGTTTGAGTTTTTGGATTTGCCCGATCGCAATTACTTTGAGAGTGAATTAGAAAATCGGTTGATTGTGCAGTTAGAGAAGTTTTTATTAGAACTGGGAAAGGGATTTGCATTTATCGGGCAACAGTACCGAATTACGTTAAATAATACGCATTTTTATGTAGATTTAGTGTTTTATCATCGTATTTTGAAATGTTTTGTCTTAATTGATTTGAAAACAAGGGCGGTGCGTCATGAAGATATAGGACAGATGAATATGTATCTAAACTATTTTCGTGCCGAAGAGAATATGGAAGATGATAATGAGCCGATTGGCATTGTGTTGGCGAGAGATAAGGATGAGATTTTGGTTGAGTATGCGACTGGGGGGATTTCTAATCAGCTTTTTGTGTCGAGGTATCAGCTTTATTTGCCCGATGTTGAGGTTTTGAAGCAGGAGTTAAGGAGGCTTTTGGATGAGAGCGATCGCTGACACTATGATGATGTCTGTTGATAGTTTGGGTAAAAATTATGTTGCAGTTAAGGTCAGTATATTGTGCTGACGACTCACTCGAAGGGCGATCGCGTGATTTCGTTGGCGGCGATCGCTTTTGGCAAGAAGTCGAGTAGTAAGGTGTATGGAGTTGATGCGATTCGGGAGAAGCTGGCAAGTTTTGAGACGATGACTTGGGGGGAGATATTGCTGGATGCGAAGATACAAAATCACAATATTTCGGTGGATAAGTTAATCAAGGAGGCTCAGGATCGCCTTTTTGAGATTTTCTCTGAGCAGTGGGATGCTAAAGTATTATGAAAGCTTGTAGTAGTAATAGATGAGGAAATAACTATGACTCTCACTCTTGACCTTCCACCAAATTTAGAAAGCTCGTTATTTCAAGCAGCTAATCAGCAAAGTCTTACTGTTGAAGAGTTTGTGATTCAAATGTTGATATCGGCTTTTATGCAGAAAGAGAAGCAAAAGAAAGCTGTAAGTTTATTAGAGTCTTGGTTAAGTGATGCTGATATTGAAGAACAAAAAACAACGGGTGCGTACTTGATTGAGGCGTTAGATCGAGATAGGTTATCCGATCGCTTGTTATTTCCTGATGAAATGAAAGGTAAGTCTTGGTGAAAAGGTCTATTTTTCTCGATTCTGGAGTCATCGGGCTGATTACCAATCCCAATCTGTCAGCAGAAGGTATAAGTTGTGCTAAGTGGCTTTTATCGCATATCAATAAAGGAATTCAAATTATTATTCCAGAAATTGTTGACTACGAAGTTCGGCGAGAGTTGTTGAGAGCGAATAAGGTTAAGGGGCTTGCAAGGTTAGATGAGTTGATTGATTCTTTGGAATATCTGCCAATTAATACGGAAGCGATGCGTCAAGCGGCAGTTTTTTGGGCGGAAGCGCGTCAAAAGGGACAACCAACGGCTTCGGATAAGACTATTGATGCGGATATGATTTTAGTTGCTCAGGTGGTTGTGATGGATGTTCAAAATAAGGTTATTGCGACAACTAATGTTGGTCATTTATCTCGTTTCGTGGCTGCTGATTTGTGGCAAAACATCTTGTAGCTTCGTGTTTTTGGGGAGCGTAGAGATCGCTAATCACAGCACTTTTTAGGCAAATATTAGATTGCAACTTATTAAATTGCGTGATTTCGTTGGCAGCGATCGCTGAGTATTATGGAAGTTTGTAGTAATGGTTAAGAAGGTCAAGCAGCCCAAACAGGCTAGAGAGGTTCTATCTCCTAGTAAGCAACCTCGAATAGCAGTAGATTCTAATAGTTATTAGCAGAAAAGACCTAGTTGGCGAGTTGCGAAGATGGAGTTTGTCGATCCTTTTGGCATATTCTAGATAAAAATTGTAGTATAGTATTTAGGTTAGTATGTAGAGGCGAAAATGACAGAGTTACTTACACCTCAATCTCTTTATGACCAAGATATTTTGCTTTGGGTCGAAGATACGGTCGCTAAGCTGAAAGCCCATGATTTTGCAAATTTAGATCTAGAAAATTTAATTGAAGAGGTTGAGTCTTTGGGAGTTTCGCAAAAAAAAGAGTTGCTGAATCGCTTAATCACTTTGTTGGAGCATTTACTGAAGCGGATTTATGTGCCTTTACCCAATGATTACAACGGATGGGAAAGAACAATTCGGAACCAACGCAAAAAGTTAGAGGCGTTATTAGTGGAAGTACCCAGTCTAAAGACAAGATGGAACATCAGTTTTAGTTCTGCTTGGAATATTGCGCTTAAAACTGTCAGGGCTGAATATTCAAAAGTAGAGTTCCCTGATTCGTGGCAATTTTCTTCGGATTTAGAACCAATGTTGGGCGATCGCTTTTGGCAAGAAGTCGAGTAATGAGGAGTATGGAGTTGATGCGATTCGGGAGAAGCTGGCAAATTTTGAGACGATGACTTGGCGGGAGATATTGCTGGATGCGAAGAAACAAAATCACAATGTTTCGGTGGATAAGTTAATCAAACTATCCAATTACATACTGAAATTTTGAATCAATCGCACAACGGGTTGCCGCCGTGAATTCTGCATTATCCAGTATAGCTTCATCTAGTCTATCTTTTGCTTGTCTAGCTAAATCTTGTAATTTTATATGTTTAGGTTGTGACGCAGCCAAGTCCACTAGATCGGCTAGTATTTTCAAGCCTGCTAAATGTTCAAATCTTTTTTCAACAATCGCTCTTTCTTTAGAATTTAGTCCAAGAGATTTAATTGCAATTTTTCCTCTTTGATTTCCATTAATTTCATAGGCAAACTCACCACGGAAGCCAATAAAATCACTAGGCTCCTCTTTTCCCATATCTATGAATAGAGGTTGTTCGTCATCAATACTGTGCGTATGATTAGTTGCTCGCTTAGTTGGATCTTGTAATGGAAATAAGTTTTGCTTATACCTTTGGTTGCAACCTGTACAGCAAAGGTAGAGATTGTCCCATTCGTAGGCAAGCCAATAGTAACCAGGGTACTGTAACGATTGTCGAGATCCTTGTTTGTATGCTCCTTTAGGACGAAAATGTTCAACATCTCCATCACTACCAATTTTGCTTTCACAAAAACAACACTTTTTATGCTGAGCTTTGATTAGTTCTTGTTTGACTGTTGGATGTCCATAGATGGAGGAGGCAAAATTAAACTTTTGAATTATCTTCTTTTCAGCTTGTGTCCTTTTTGTCCCTGTTTCATAGAGAGATGGATTTTGAGAATATAAGTTACAAAGCTCTTGTTGCTTTAGTTTGCCCTCTATTGCGAGTTTTTCTGGTGGCGTTTTGGGTTTATGAATCCGAATCATTCGACTGCCTCCGTCATAGGCTTTTCTAATAATTTGGCAGCACGGCGAATGATGTCCATTGCTTTGATATCTTCAGAAGTTTCTGCGGTAGGTAAAGTACCGATTTTCTCTTCTAATTCTTTCAATTCCTCTTTATCAGCTTTTGTAAGCTTTGATTTGGTGAGAATCTCTTGTCTACGATCTAGCAAAGGTTCAATTTTGGCAGGTCGTGCCGATGGCATTTCAAAAACACTGGTCAGAACTTGATCGACTCGCCAATTTTCAATAATTTCTAGATTGTTATCAATTACTACGCGATCGCCTTCTCGCCTTAACAAGACAATATTGGCATCCTGTGCAGCTTGCACTACTAGCGGACTATGGGCGGTAACAATAAATTGTGTATTCGGAAATCTCTCTGTCAGAAATTCCATAATTGTTCTTTGCCATTGTGGATGCATATGCAAGTCAATTTCATCAACTAACACAATTGCTGGTTCAGCAAGTGGATCTTCGCTATCAGGATAACGTTTAAATAGTCTCACTGCTAGATCAACCATCCAAGCGATTGTTGTCCGATATCCCAAACCTAAACTAGATAATTGCACCCATCCATAAGGTGTTAAAAATTTTGCTATTGGACGTTCTGTATCTTCATCTAGTTCAATACGAACATCCTCTACATCTGGCAAGATGCTTTTTAGTACCCCGATAATCTGGTTGTATTGTTTCTTTCGGCGAGCATGAGATTCAGCAGAAGTACGAATATCTTGTTCAGATCGCATAGATTTAATAGCATAATCAGTTTGTAGCAGCCATTCTTCTGCATTGATCAGTGTGGCATTATCCGAGAAAAGACTTACCGAATTATCATGAGATAGACTATCACTTAGAGATGTTTTTCCCATCCTACGAGTTGCTCCATAGCCGTAGCAAATTAAACCACATAGGTCTTTACGTTGTCCTTCGAGGGCATATCCCACAGTAGATTTATATGAATGTTCGATTGATTTTTCGCGATGATTTGATTTGATCTCTGAAAGAGTATTACCATTAACGATTTTCGTATAAATTATTGCTCCATTTGACTTTAATGATTCTAATTCCTGTAATGTATCAGCATCTTGATTTGCACTTAATCGGAAAGGAAAAGCAACATTTACGGACTTATCTAATATTAATTCCATACGATTCAGGCAACGTAGAAGCGTTGTCTTTCCGACTCCGTTATTACCTAAAATAACTGTCCACTGTGCAGGATTGCCATTACTATCACAAAGCTTAAGCTCTTGCTTCTCTTTAAAGCAAAGGACATTTTCTACTTCCAATGAGAGAAAGTATGCAGGAGGAGTCTCGCTGTTTGCTGCCGCAGATTTGCTGCCGCGTATATATTTCTTTGGCTGGTTGGTCATGACTTTTGAGTGAGAAAATCTGTGCGCGAACTAACTATTTAGTATTGGTATATTAACAGATTCGCGATCTGGAAGGAAATTAATGACTAAAAAGTTCGTGTTTTATTTAAATTGTTAGGCTTTAACAGTACTAAAGTGATACAAATTTGAGTTAATAACCAAAAAAACAGTATGAACATCTAAGAAGCGTATTATAACCCTCAAAAAAATACTTTTACTTTACGGATAACCATTTTTTTTAATGAATAATCCATACATGATTGTCCACAAACCTATGCCTCCCATAATAATGGCAAATGCATTCATACCTTGAATACCAATAACAATTACGTATATAGAAAGCAAAGGTGCCATAACGAAAAAGTAAACCCCATAGCAGATCAAGAAAAGTCGAGTAATCAAGGATAGATTTGGACTATGAATAGTATGAAAAAAATTTTCCCATAGAGACCTTTTTATTGATGGTTGATTGTTATTAGTAGGTATTGATGATTGGGAAGTAGCTATTGGTAGTTGAGCAGAAGGAACTATTATTGGGGCTGTATTTACAACAGATTTAGAAGGACGGAATTTTAAAATAGCATATATCATTCCGCGAATAGATAAGAAACACATAGCAATCATAAAAATAAAACTCATAAAAATACTCTTATACAAGAAAATGTTTACAACAAAAAAACCTATTATTGTTGGAAGAATAATGACTGACATGACAAATAAAACTTGAACAGGTGTTAATTTATAATTCCTAGCACTTTGCGATATTGAAGGAGAGATCGTGATTTGAGGGCTTGCTGTTGGCTGGATAGGAGAATTAGCTGTTAATAATTGAGAAATAGTTTGTGAGTTAGGTAAAGTCGGAACTTGTGAATTAGTAACTGTACTACTCTGGAGAGAAGCTATTTGAGATTGTTGCGTACCAGACATATTAGAAGGAAAAAATGGTTTTAATACTGGCTTCCCAACAGCATTACCGATCGCCGTAGGTTTCAGATGTTGCCCCGAACTAATCCCACCCAACGCAGGAAACGGATCGCGTCCCCCTAACTTCGCAGCCCTCTCACACCAAGGACAAACACCCAAATGTCCACTGTAATAATGCTGACCATTTACCCCACACCTCACCAAACCATCCTCAGCCACACCCAACGCCTTACTCCAAACATCCGCCGTAGGACGAGCCGCAGGATTGCTATGCCCCTGCTCAAAACAAAGCAGAAAAAGCTCCTGCAAAGCCACAGGTAACATCTGAAAAGAAGGAGCCAAAGGCATCGGATTATAAGGAATCCCGCGCCGACCATGAGGGAAATGTCCCGCCTTAATCCGTTCCTTTAACTCAGGCGGCTCACCCTGCCCCCTAAACACCCCACCAAAAGGATGCGTTCCCTCCATCAACAACTGATAAATCAACACCCCCAACCCAAACAGATCATGCTCCACCGAGCGATCGACATCCCGAAAGCTCACACCCTGTAACTCAGGCGGCGTATACTCAGGCTTACCCACCGTACAGCGATAAACCGTAGTTCCATCATTTACCTGAAACGAATCCGTATCCACCAAAGTCACGATCGCATCTTCGGCAACCAACACATTCGACTCATTCACATCCCCAATCACATATCCCCGCGAATGCACCGATCGCACCGCCCGCGCCAAATTTCTCGCAGTCCGCAACAATGAGACATAGCTAAATGTAGGACTTTCTTTACGGCGCTCAGAAGGATTGTAATATTGGAAAATTGGCTTTGCCTTGCTCGTATCCAGCTTTGGCATCAAAAAGCCCACCACCAGACCCAAATCCGTCACCAACTCAGTCGCCCAAGCGATGGATACCCGTCCCTCTTTTGCCAAAGGATCGACAGGCGGATTCGCAACCATAAACGCCAACTTTCGCGCATAGTCCCCATGCGGCTGATGATAAACCTTCGCCACCAGTTCAGAATTAATCTGCACCGTATAGATATTCGCCTCGCCACCCGATCCAATCGGTGACTTTAAGAAAATGTAACTTTTATCCATGTTGTTTTTACCAAATACTCTCAGGTAATTAGGTCAGCAAAAGAAACCTGTAAATGCCCAGATCCCCGACTTTTTCTAGGCAAGCAAAGACAATTTGCAAATTTACAAAAAAAGTCGGGGATCTTATATCTTTGCTTTTTAAGTTTTCTTATGCCTAGCTACTTAACGCTAACGCAACTATATCTCCCAGAATTTCGCCACTTCCTTTCATGAGACCAAAAGCAGAACGTTGATTTTGAATTGGCTCAACCTCATCAACATTGGGAAAATCTTCATCAATATCTTCCAGAGTTGCTAATAATTGCAGTAAAGCCCCTTTCTTGAATGGCTCAATAATTAGCCGATCGCCATCTTTACGAATCACCACATCATTACTAGGCATTTCAAAGGCATGAGGGATATTCAGAGTTTGATTGCGACCATTATGAAACAGCCGAACTTGATATTGCATAACCATATCTACTTACAGTAAAAACTCATTTTTAAGTATAGCTCTATTAACTTGGTAATGCAGTCAGCATCAAATATTAAAAATTTGTGCTGGTGTTAACTTCAATTCAGGAAACAGAAACGACTTAATCACCTCATCACCTCGATAAACTATTTCTTCATACAGCCCATCTACGAGCAGTAAAACCGTTACTTTGCGATCGCTAAAATCAATAATCCAATATTCAGGAATCTCGATCGCATTGTATTCTGCGCGTTTCTTGCGATAGTCAATATTGCGCGTACTATCACTAACGATCTCCACAACTAATAAAGGAACCGAATCCGTTAATACCGCTTCCCGAAATCGCATATCTTGCCATTGATCCGATGTAATCACCACCACATCAGGAACTCGACAAGTGATTTTCCCTCTAACTTGTCCCGTTTGTACCGCTATCAAATCCTGCTTAGAAATCAATGGCAACTGCAAACGTTGAATCTCAAAACGGAAAGAATCATTGACAAATTCACTCATGCCACCATGAAGTCCCGTTGGTTGTGCCATTGCCACTAACTCTCCATTAACTAACTCATAGCGCGTATCAGTTCCATCATCGTAAGCAAGATATTCCGCAAGTGACAGCAAAGGACTGGCAACAATCATGACTGAATCCTCCTAAAACGATAAGTTAACAGCGCATATTCACTCATTTTATAACAACTCGCTTGGTAATGCAGCCAGCAGCAAAGTCAAATCATCATCAGTGCGATCGCAAACTCTAGGCGATCGCAAAAATCCTGTTAACTCCTGATGCGCCACATCTAAGTCTTTCGCCTCAGCAATGAACTTAAATAGCGGTGCAAAAAATGGCGCATGAGCCACACCTTCAGGCATTTGCAAAGCCAACATTTGCAACCCATCCGAAAACATCGCTAACTGGGCAGGTTTCCCTTCCCATAAACAAATCTGAGCAGAATCAATGCCATTGGGTGAAGTCAAAAATGTGGCTAAATCTAGGGATTCCTCAATGGGAGGACTAGTTAAAGCGATCGCCGTTCCCTTCTGATTAGCAACCACAATCGCTCCATCGCCCACCTGAATCGCTGCCACAATCTCAGGAGTTGCTACTACGATTAACAAAGTCGTTGATAGCTCACGCACATTCACCTGACGCGATTCTGCTTCAGTTTGAATAGCCACTAAAGCATCTTCTAAACCACTGTTAAGCAGCACTTTCCATCCTTCATCATTATCAGGAATTGATGACTCCGCTATTTTAGAAGCAATTTCCTTCACCGCCGTTTGCACCGCCAGCAAAGATCCCACCTCCGAGAGCGAGACAGATCCCGCCCCATCCGCAACACCCGCAACTAAAATGCGATCGCCTACCACTTGCCAAAAATGAGCATCCTGACAGGGCAAATCCCGCTTTTGATGACTAGTTCCTTCAAGAGAAACCGCTACCACTGACCATTGATCAGGATTTTCTGAATTACAGGAATTATCAAGATTCATCAAACTGACATCCAATCTGTAGGAGGTGCTAAAGGAACTTGCTCATCGGGCTTAGAATGAGAAACGCGCTGCATACTTGCCGATAGCCACACAAACATCTCGCGGAAACTTAATCCCTTGAGCTTAATCGGCGATCGCACAGACATCGTTTGCAACTGATTCATATCCGCACCTTCCACACCCACCGCAAAAAAGGCAACCCGTTTGTTTGTCTCTTCTTCCTTCACCCGTTGCGCCGCCTGAGTCAAAAGATAGGCATCCTCGCCATAGGGCGCACCATCGGTAATCAAAAACACCCAAGGACGATAGTAAGTAATGCCATTATCCTTATACTCGCGCTTACGGGATTGCAACAAATCAAGAGCTTTGTTAATACCCGCAGCCGTATAGGTCAAACCCTGCGCTGTCAAAGTTGGAGCTTGAAAATGCTCAGCCGTAGCAAAATCATGCTCCACGCGCACCGTCGAATCAAAAGCAACGATCGCCACTTCCACCCGTTTACTCGCCAAATTGTCCTGCAACAGATCATCCCGAAAAGTTTGCAACCCTGCATTCAAAGCTGCAATTTTTTCCCCACCCATCGATCCAGAAGTGTCTAAAAGCAACACACAAGGGCAGCGTGGCTCTGGATTTTCCGCAAATTCGATTGCATCAAGAGTCATAGCACCGAAATAAAGCTAAAGTATCTATAATTAAACCATATTTAGTTGCTGATGACTGTCGGATGGACTAGGAATGCGAGCGTTTAGTATAAATCTATTCACTAGATCTATTAATTTTTAATGGAAGTAACCCTTAATCAACATGTGGAATATGACTATCAAAAAACCTGTGTTGCCATTATTGAGAGAGGTTTGCTGCCAGTGAGAAAGTCGTGGAGAGGCTTCGCAATCCCCGCATTGGTGAGCTAGTACCGCAGGTCTGCAAAGGCTGGTGGGAAGAACAAGTGCTGATCCTGTCCTGCATGGATTCGTTCCTGATCTCGAACCCAATCCTTTAATCGAACGTCAGTTCGACGAAAGCAAAAAATGGTAAGAATCGCTAAGCGATTCTTACCATTTTTTGCCATTTGCGGCGTGCGAAGCACGCCGCAAATGGCTATATCGAACTCACGTTGAATTAGTGCAAGTAAGTAGGATATTTTTATTTGAAAAGCTATAATAATGATAATCATTCTTGAAAACCATTTAAGAATTGCCTAGATCCCCCCAGCCCCCCTTAAAAAGAGGGGGGAGAATTAAATTCTTCCCCCTTTTTAAGGAGGATTGAGGGGGATCTCTTAGAGCTTTTGACTGTAGAAAGTAATTCTTAAATGGTTTCTTATATATTAAAAACCAAAAGTCTATGACCACAAACTTCTCTCCAATTCCTGTCACAGTTTTAACAGGCTATCTCGGTGCAGGTAAAACTACTCTGCTTAATCGCATTCTCACCCATGAGCATGGCAAGAAAGTTGCGGTGATTGTCAATGAGTTTGGTGAGGTGGGTATTGATCACAAATTAGTGGTCAATGCCGATGAAGAAATCTTCGAGATGAATAATGGTTGTATTTGCTGCACTGTACGCGGTGATTTGATTCGGATTATTACCAACCTAATGCGCCGCCGCGATAAGTTTGATCATCTAGTCATTGAAACTACTGGACTCGCTGACCCTGCCCCCGTAATTCAGACCTTCTTTGTTGATGAGGATGTGAGCGCCAAGACCAAATTGGATGCTGTAGTGACAGTGGTTGATGCTAAGCATATTGCCCAACATTGGGATGCGGAAGAAGCTCAGGAACAAATTGCTTTTGCCGATATCATTTTACTAAACAAAACTGATTTAGTAAGTGAATCAGAACTATTAGCACTAGAACAACGCATTAAGTCAATGAACTTAATGTGTAAAATCTACCGTACTCAAAACTCAGAAATTGAGATGGATGCAGTTTTAGGCGTTGGTGCATTTCAGCTAGATCGAGCCTTGCAAATCGATCCTGAATTTCTTGGCGAAGATGCCCACGAACATGACGACACGGTAAAATCTGTGGCGATCGTGGAAGCAGGGGAACTCTATTTGCCTAAAGTCAATGCTTGGATTAGTGAACTATTGCGTGAACAGGGAGTAGATATCTTCAGGATGAAAGGTATTCTCAATATCAAAGGAATTGATGAACGATTTGTGTTTCAGGGTGTGCATATGCTGTTTGATGGTACTCGCGATCGCCTATGGCAACCTAACGAACCTCGCCAAAATGAACTTGTATTTATCGGGCGGAACCTTGATCAAGCCAAGCTAAAATCAGATTTTCTTGCCTGTATGCATTGAGCTAGTTATACAAAAACACAAAATGGCATAACCATTTTGTGTTTTTAACGTGAGTTCGATATAGCCATTTGCGGCGTGCGAAGCACGCCGCAAATGGCAAAAAGCCTTAAAAGCTTTGATTTACAAAGCTTTTAAGGCTTTTCTTATGGATCGTAAGTATCGAAAGTGTTAATTCGCGATCGCTAAAGTTTTCTTTAACTCCGTATATGACAATATAAGTATTAACAACAATTAAGTAGCTAGGTCTGGGAAAACGTAAAAAGTACAGGTTAAAATTACCGACTTTTTTGTGAACTTACAAATTGCCTTTGCTTGCTTAAAAAATCTGTGCAATTACAGGTTTTTAATGTCTACTTAATATGCAATCTCAAGAATCTAACTCGTGCCTCTTGATATCAACCGTTTACAACAAGCCTTAAGTATCGAGGCTGAAAAAGGCTTTTCCAATTTACAGGGAAAGCAATTTTTGTTTGCAGATTTTTTGAATGTGAGCTTAAAAGAAATCCCTGAAGACTGGGAAATGAGCGATCGCCTCCAAGCCCAAACCCTTGCCAAACAATATGCTCAATATAGTGATTTGCCCTTATCGCGAAGACAACACCTAGTAGCTGAAACCCGTCGCTTGCTCTACGAAGTGCGTCGCCGTGAAATAGCAGAAACCAACGCCGCACCCAAGATTAAGAAACCCAAGACTGAGGCAATCGCTGCGACCGAACCCAAAGCCACTAAAAAAATATTGCCTGATACCGAGTTGAAAAGCCTTGAAGGTATTGGCTCATTTATGGCGACAAAGTTTAAGCTTCTCGATTTGCATACGGTACGTGATGTTCTTAGTTATTATCCTCGCGATCACATTGACTATGCTCGCCAGATTCCCATTCGCGAACTGAAAGATGGTGATACAGTCACCGTAATCGGCACAATTAAAAAATTCGGATGTTTTACTAGTCCCAAAAATCCCAATCTCACGATTGTGGAAATTATTTTACGTGACCATACGGGGCAGATAAAACTTAGCCGCTTCTGGACTGGCAAACGCTACTCCAATCGTGGTTGGCAAGAATCACAGAAAAAACTTTATCCTCAAGGCTGTACAGTTGCGGCTTCAGGGGTGGTCAAACAGAGCAAATATGGTTTGACGTTAGAGAATTATGAAGTGGAAGTTCTCGAACATACTCAAGATACAATCCAGTCCAAAACTGTCGGGCGCGTCGTACCAGTTTATCCACTTACAGAGGGCATCACACCCGAAGCCATTCGTCGCCTTGTGGCGCAATGTTTACCCGCAGTATCACAGATTTCCGATCCGATGCCCGATCGCTTTCTTAATGATTACAAAATGATGCCTTTAGCACAGGCGATCGCCCAAGTGCATTATCCAGATACCAGCGAAACATTAGAACAAGCTGTAATTCGACTCACCTTTGATAAATATTTCTACCGTCGCCTTGTTTCTCTCTATCGTCGTCATCAGCAAAAAGCAATTCATTTTGTACCCCAAAGCCAAGCGATCGCTCAACTGGAAAAGATTCTGCCCTTTGAGTTAACTAATGCTCAAAAGCGAGTTGTTGCTGAAATTCGGGCTGATTTGCAAGGTCAAACACCGATGAACCGTTTAGTGCAAGGCGATGTCGGTTCAGGTAAAACGATTGTGGCGGTGTATGCATTGTTAACGGCGATCGAGGCTGGCTACCAAACTGCACTGATGGCTCCAACGGAAGTTCTCACCGAGCAGCATTACCGCAAGATTGTGGAATGGTTTATGCAGCTAAATCTACCTGTAGAAATTTTGACTGGTTCCACAAAGACGGCAAAACGTCGTGAAACTTTACGACAATTAGAAACAGGTGAATTACCTTTAGTCATTGGAACCCACGCTCTAATTCAGGATGGCGTAAACTTTGCGCGATTAGGACTAGCGGTCATCGATGAGCAACATCGTTTTGGTAGAGATCAGCGATCGCGGCTTTTGCAAAAAGGCAATGATCCCCATGTATTGATCATGACTGCTACGCCAATTCCCCGCACTTTATATCTTACTAATTCTGAAATTGAAGTTAGTATCATCGATGAGCTTCCCCCTGGACGTAAACCGATTCAAACTGTCTTACTGAAACCCTCACAACGCAAAGACGCTTATGATTTAATCCGTCGTGAAATAGCTCAAGATCGTCAAGCTTATATTGTCTTTCCTCTGGTGGAAGAGTCCGAGAAAATGGAAGATATTAAAGCTGCAACCCAAGAACGTGAGCATCTCCAAAATGTAGTTTTTCCCAACTTCCAAATTGGCTTACTTCATGGTCAAATGTCTTCGGCAGAAAAAGATGAAGCGATTAATACTTTCCGTAGAGGTGAAACTCAAATTCTGGTTGCGACAACGGTGATTGAAGTCGGTGTGGATATTCCGAACGCTTCAGTCATGCTCATCGAACATGCCGATCGCTTTGGGCTTGCTCAACTTCATCAATTACGAGGTCGAGTCGGACGTGGCGCGGCTCAGTCCTATTGTCTATTACTAAGCGGCTCTAAATCTCAGACATCACAAGAGCGTTTACAAGTTCTTGAGCAGTCGCAGGATGGATTTTTTATTGCTGAGCGTGATTTCCAGATGCGCGGTAAAGGTAAAGATGAGGGAACAGAACAATCTGGACATGCAGGTTTCTCGATTGAGGATCGGTTGCCTGATGAGGCTGCGCGTCAAGAGATTTTCCAAATAGCCCGTGAAGCGGCGGAAAGGATTATCAAAAAAGATGCCACGTTGGAGCATTTTCCTGCGTTGAAAGCAGAATTTGAGATGCATTATCAACGATTACAAGGCGGCGCAATTTTCACATAAAAGTGGGATTCGTGAACAGGCAAAGTAAAGCTTATGAAGCGATCACTTGCATAAAAGGTTAAAAATTTACTAGCTCTATTGTAAAGATGATCATTGGAATGTCATGCTTTACTTGGGTAATGTCGTAACGCACTTTTGACGTTCCATATCGCCGATCATGCTTTCTGATAATTCTGGCATTCCAAAAGTTGCATAGATGGGATAGAGACTTCCTGAGCCTGAGTCTCTAGCGGCAATTATGTTGGGACGATCACGCCAGAAAAATCCTTTCCCGCCGTCATATCGCAATTCTTGATTGAGAACGACTCCAATTTTCATGTCGAGGTTTCCATTAGCATCTTGGGTGACGACACAGGTTCCACCTTTGGCTGTGGATGGAAATACATAGAAGTATCTGCCTCCTGTATACCAAGCTCCTAAGAATTTGGCGGCATTAGGGTTACGGGCTTTCCATTCATTCTGAAATTTGCGGCGTTGATCGGCTTGGTTGCCGCGCAGTTTGACTAGGCTTTCTGGGTTGCCACGCAATTTGTTTTCAAATGATTTGAATTCATTGTTGGTGGGATATTTGGCGATCGTGTCTGTTGGAATAGAAGGAATGGCTCTATCATTATTTCTAGATGAATTTTGAGGTGGAAGTGTAGTACATCCAAACTGTCGTAATTTTTCAGGTCTGAAAGGCTCTAATAGCCGAGGGAATGCAAAAGCAAAAAAACTATTCTCTTCAGAAACTTTAGCAAGTGCAGCTAGGATATTGATCCTACCGTTTTTAGTATTTGCAACTTGTTGTAAGACTACAAACTTTTCACCATTTTCAGTTTCGACAAGTAACTTGTTTCCTGAGATTTTCCCAATACCAAATGTGTGTGTGTATACAGTTCTAATCCCAGAAGAATCTCTTACATCGTCACCAAAACTAGTAATAACGCAGGATTTACCTTTAGTACTAGATGGATAAATACTTACCATACTTCTTTCATAGCCTTGCCACTGTCCCAAAAAAGGCGCAAGACTGGGATCGAGAGTACTCCAATCATTTCTAAATTGTGTAATTTGCTCTATTTTATATCTACTTCTGTTGTCTATATAGTAATGTAATTGCCTCAAAATATATTTTGAAGGTTGTATGGATTCAATTTCTTGATCGGATAAATATCCATTGGAGTGCGAATTGCTAACTTGAGAAGGCAAAGATGCAGTACAGCCTGCGTCAGAAAACTGCTGAAGAACTTGCTTGTTTTGAACTGTATTAGCAAGTGGTAAAGATGTAATAGGTCTTAGTGGATCTGAGAAAGCACTTTGAAGGCGAATATTTTGCTTGCCTTGCTCAACACTAGCGATGCCCAAATAGTTGCCATTTCTAATTAAAGTTCCTCCTGAACTCAGAAAATTATTATTCCAACCATTTGGTTTTAACTGCAAATAGCCATTAGAGATAGATGCAATAGCAAAGAAAGCGTCAAGTTTGCCTGATGGTCTACTTGGCAAAGTAAAAACAACACACGCACGACCTTTAGAAGAAGAAGGATAAATCATAAAATCTGATACCGTCTTGTTCCAACTACCAAGAAAAGGTGCTACTTCTGGATCAACTTTTGACCAATCTCTAACAAAAGCATCAAGCTGTCGGCTTCGTTCACCTAGACCAAATTGTCTAGAACGCTGCACAGATGGAATAACATTTCGTTCAAATTCTTGAGCAAGTCTTCTAACTTCCTCCGTAGTGGGATATCTGTCAGTATTACTAGCGATCGCCCCCGACCAATTCCCCACACCAAACGATACAGAAGCAGCGACTAAGCCAACTAGCAGATTTCTTGAATTAAACATAATGTGAACTTCTTTGAGATTTGTGATGATGTGTTAGCGGTTGAACCGAACTTGAGAAGGTAGAGAGGCGGTACAACCAAATTTAGCAAGTCTACTGCTCCTAACTTCCCGTAATAGTTTCCGATTTACAACTTCACTAGATATAGTTTTGCTATCGTAAACACCAAAAATGGCAAGGAAATCAATGCTTTTTCCTGATTTTATAGTCCCTCTTTCTTTGAGTATAACTTGTTTGCCCCGTTCCCCATCCATTAATAGTTTATTGCCTGAAACTTTACCTAAACTAAATTCATTTATAGTTCGGACTCCAACCCTATCGCTAATATAATAAGTTGATACCAAACACACCTGACCCTTAGTGGTGCAGAAAACTCAGGAGAGTCTCAAGATGAGACAATGGTAATACGAGCAAATTCGATACGAAAATCTAACTTTTCGCGTTTGGCAATAGAAGCACAGGCAGGTGGAGGATTAGTTCTA
>NZ_JAYGIF010000107.1:0-48864 GCF_034931345.1 Pseudanabaena sp. CCNP1317
TGCAGATGTTCATGTAACTTTTCGCAAAATACGCTAATCTCTTTCATAGGGGTTTTATTTGTGATGTGGTTATCTTTTATAAAACCCCTTCCTGTCTACTTTTGCAACTTTTTGTCCTGTACTAAGGTTGCGAAATTAATTTTTCTTGCTTAGCGATCGCCTTTTTGATTATTCAGAGATATCACCGAAGCGATCTCGATACTTTTGTAATAACGCCTCAGCTTGTTGCTTTGCCAATTCCGCTTGATCGGCTCGTTGAGATGCTTGGTTAGCGATCGTCTCAGCTTTCGCTGCTCTTTCATCACCCGTGAGCAATAGATTGCCCGATTCATCCCACCAACGCAACCAGTACAAATCAGCCTCCTGCTTAAGCCCGATCTCCACTCCCATCGGTGCAATATGATAATGACCGCGATCATTGTGTTGCATTTTTACATACTTGCGATCAATTAGGTGATAGACCTCAATTAAAGCTTTACTAGCGTCAAAAATGACATAAAAAGGGATACCAATTGCTTGTTCATAAACCCAAAGCTTTCCTGCTTTTTCACCTTCATGAGGAGATGTATAATCTCTCTCTTCCTTACCACTACCAGATACAAACTCAATCGCAATTAGAGGAACGACAAATTCTTTCCACAATACATAGGAACGCCGAAACTCTCCATTCAAAAGTGGTGGCACATTAGGTACATAAAACCAATCAGGTGCTTCTGCTCCCTTTTCTGGAGGCTCAGTCATCCGCCAATAAATACCGCTATCTTGACCAATGCAATAACGTCCATCGGGATGTAATTTCTGTAAAATCGGTTCAATGGAACTTGTTAAAACAATGCTTTGCGGATGTTCTTGAAAATTCTTCACGAAAGTACCATCAGACTCTGGTAGTTGAGTATGATCAGGGATGTTGATGTTGGCTAATTTAACTACATTTGGGTTAGCTGTTGGCACAAGTGTTTGAGTACTTTCCATCGCAATACCGAGATACACATTTTTCTACTTTAACATAATCTGAATGTGGCGATTAACACAGTCTGTAGGATAAGAAATAGCTAGCGATCACACTCAAGAAATTAGAAATAAATAACCAACCTCGTAGCGTGTGTTAGTGGAGCGTAACTGAATCCAGAGAAATACGGGTTCCTTCGATCCAGTATCCTCAGATCGCGTTGCTCGATATATCGTTTCGCTAAGGTTGGTGCTGCGGTCATAAAGTTTTTGGCTACTCTTTATGTAACTATTTTAAGCGATCGCTTGTCCGTCTAGTAGTTAAGAAGAGAAGTCATTGAAGCCAAGCTCAATAGATACAGCCTTCGCAATTTCTTTCCAATAGATATCCTCTAATACACCCTGTTTATTCTTGATTCTTCGAGCATCTACAGCCCTCATTTGACTCAAATTAATATGCCGATCGCCGCTTAGTCCATTCTTCGGGGTCGGTATAACATTCACAACGAATGGATAAGTTTTTTTATTAGGCAGTAATGGCGCAACTATGGTGGTTAATCCATTTTGATTGCCAATGTCATTTTGCAAAATTAAGCAAGGACGTTCTTTGCCAGTCTCACTGCCGACAATTGGGTTCAGATCGACCCACCATATTTCTCCTCGCTTATAAGTTAGCGTTCCATTAGGCATTTAAACCATCTTCTACAGTAACGTCCCAAACAGAAATCTCTTCTTGAAACATTGGATCGTTTGCTTGTTCTTTATAAGCATTTTCTAGTTCTTTCATAAAAATCCTCTGCTTCTCTTTCCAGAGGATGTCGTTGATAAAACTGCTGCGATTGCTTGCTAATCGATCAACAAAGCTGAGAACTTCGTCATCCAAGGTAATGCTGACTTTCTTACTCATTGCTTAATTTGCCTACGATAGTTTAGTAGGATTATATTGTCATACTACTTAATCCTATAGCAAATGTCAATGTATGAACATAACCCAGCAAAGCGGTGATCATACGAATCATCATTTTATTGCGATCGCTTGTCAGTCTGGAAGTTAAGATGCAGAGACAGAGTTTTTGTGCGATCGCAGATAGCTTTCGCTAGTCATCCAAAAAGTCAGGGATCTGGGCATTTATAGGTAAGTTACTTTCTGGGCAGTAAATTACAAGATCACCAATCGCACTTTCAAAAGTGAAAAATGATATAATTTACTGAAATTACTGCTATTTTTTCCTATGAAAGGCATTGAATATATCATAGATGATCAAGGAGAGAAGACTGCCGTTGTCATTAATTTGGAGCAGTGGGGTAAGGAATGGGAAGCGTTTTATAATCTTCTATTGAAGCAATCATTTCCTTCTGAAAGTTGGGTACATGAGGATTCTTTCTCCAAGAAACTAGATAAGGCTCTACAGTGGAATCATGATCATCCCTCTCAGGTATCGAATCTAGACTTATTAGAATCTCAACTATTGAAAAATGAGTAGAATTTTACTTGATTCATGATTCAGCCTATTGAACAATTAGCGATCGCATTACAAAATTAGCGATCGCACTAAATTTCATTACACTCTGCAAGATTGGCGATCGCACTTTCAAATTAGTTTATAATCAGGTTGTTGAGTACATTTTTACTTTGCAGAGGTATTTTATATGAGGCAATGGGAAAGTCTAGATGCCATCGAAAGGGAACCTCATAAAGTGAGTGGTGCTTGGGTATTTCGGAAGACACGAGTTCCAGTTTCGGCATTATTTGAAAATTTGCGCGATGGTGCTACTGTGGATGATTTTTTGGAATGGTTTCCGCCTGTAAAGCGATCACAGGTCGAGGCTGTATTAAACTATGAGCTTGATATGTTAGCTATTGCGGCTTAAATTATGAGGATTCTTTTTGATCAGGGAACGCCTGTACCTTTGCGGCAATATTTGACAGAACACTTTGTGACAACAGCCTACGAAGAGGGGTGGTCTAATCTGTCGAATGGGGATCTGCTTAAATCTGCTGAAGATAAGGGATATCAAATATTGGTGACAACGGATCGAAATTTGCGCTATCAACAGAATTTAAGCGATCGCCAGATTGCTATTGTTGTTTTGCTTTCTACCTCTTGGCCAAAAATTCGGATGCAGACTGATAAAGTTTGTGGTGTTATCAATGTCGTTAAACTTGGTGATTATGTTGAAATTTCTATCTGATTTGCATTGTGATAATTACAAGTTTTTTTTAATTGCATTAACGTATCTACCAAAAGCAGCGATCGCACTACAAAATTGGCGATCGCACTCAAAAAATTTGAAACAAATAACCAATCCCGTAGCGTGTGTTAGCGGAGCGTAACGCACAAACAGTTAGCATTAAAAAGTGCGTTACATTGTATTTATTCATCCTGCAAAATTGGCAATCACACTCTGAAATCTTTACCCAGCATGAATCGCGAATATTTTGTCTGAGACCCTTGTTAGGAGATTATTTTAGGTTTTTAGTCCTGCAATAAGGCGAATCAGATAAAAAATTGATTCAAAAATTAATAATATAAAAATCTTGACACGAAAAAAAAAATGAAATATAGTCATGCTAGAAATCACTAAAAAACGTATTCCAACCAACTGACACTCTACTTCTCAAATCAAAGATATATATATATTATGGAATATAAATTAAATGAAAGTGATTTGAGTAGGGCTGTTAATCATATTAATGATGTTTCTCAAGCTCTTGATCCAGCTAGAAGAGAATTAATCAGTTACCAACTAAAGTTTATTACAGGGCTGAACAATATTTCTCTTATGCCAGACATGGTTACGTTATCTATTAATGCAGTAGAGCGTTCTCATGACAAATCTAGTTTAGGCGTAGAATTAGCCGATTTTATTCATGGTGTAGTGGTTTTCGCTAAAGCTGAATATTTTGCTGCGGCTGAAAAAAGCAGAAAAGCTGCAATCGATCTTCTTAAGTCTACTGCACATATTCTCATAGGTAATGTAGTGCGATTGGCAGAATCTGTAGCAACAGGGATAGGAGCAGCGATCACTACACTTCGTGATTTATTCCTTGGCGAGGATAGTTGGATCACAAAGCTTATTGATTATTTTGCTCATAAAGCTAATTTCAAACAAACAGAAGAAAAATTTGTGAAGTTTGTTGAAATTACTCTTCAAAAGATTTCACGCGAACCATTATTAATGAATCAGTCTAAGTTGTATAGCGAAATTGCATATGACCACGAGGATTTATTGGTAAAACGCAAGAAGCAACTTCTTGAGAAAGAATATCCAAAACTGAATAAATTTCAAGTGTTGAGTCTCGTTGGTCTGACAATTGTATCTATCCCCATAGTTTTACTTTCAATATTTTTTGGTGGTTGTCTGGTATATCTTTTTGTCTCTAATACGAAACGAATGCTATCAAAAGAAAAAGAATTAGAAGTATATAAAAGTTGGCTTAGACAAGTTCAATCATATCGATATCAAAACTAAGCTAGATGTATCAGATTTCATCAGGATTGATGTTAAGCGATCGCAGATAAGCGGCAAGTTTTTATTTTTCTTGACACTCCTGTTGCGAAATTAACTTTGCTTGCTCAGCGATCGCCTTTTTGATTATTCAGAGATATCACCGAAGCGATCGCGATACTTTTGTAACAACGCCTCAGCCTCAAGTCTAGCCTGACGCTCTAAGTTCGCATGTTCTTGAGTAGTGAGATATCTTTTCCCAGAGCGATCGTACCAATAGACCCATTCGCGTTGCCAACCATCATAAATACCCTGCTCACAACCAATTCCCAAACCAATCTCAGGAATCCATACCATTCTCCCGCCCTCCGCTAAAAGCACCACCGCAGGCAAAAGTTGATATTTTCCATCAACTAACTTGTACACCTCTAAAGATTGATGATCCTTATACAATCGGCGACCAGAAGTAGAATTGTACACCACATAATAGAGAATTCCCACCTCTGCATACTTGGCTAACTTCGTATCGTATTCCCCATTGTATTTTTTAGAAACAACTTCTAAAGCCAGAATAGGCATTACTTTTTCCTGCCAAACCACATAGCTCAAGCGTCCACCTTCACCAGTTTGCTTCGGTACACCCAAAGCAAGAAACCCATCGGGAACGATCGCCTTAGACTTGGCTGGCTCCTCAATATTTGGTTCGTAATACACTCCCATATCGACACCCCAAAACCAATCAGAGCGATCGCTCCAAATCTCTCGCAATAGGTTTAATAAAAGATTGGGAATGTCATTTTGGAGTTCGTTATCCACAGGCGTTTCATCGGAATCGGGTAGGTCTTCCGCAGTTGGCAAACGGTATTGAGAAGGTACAGTAACCATAGTTTTTTGGTACTTTACGTTGTCACTATTCTGACATGTTTTTTGCTTTATCGTGGCGATCGCAGAATGTCCAAAAACCATCAAATAGGGCAGCAATTCTCATTATGAAACCGATTTGGGTGTTTCCAGCGCCTTCGGCGCTGGAAACACCCAAATCGGTTTTTTGAAAGCCCACCAACGGGGGGCTTTCAAAAAACCGATTTTTATAATGAGAATTGCTGCAAATAGGGTCAGATTTCATCAGGATTGATGCCAAGCGATCGCAAATATGCGGCAAGTTTTTCTTTCTCATGACGCTCCTGTTGCGAAATTAACTTTTCTTGCTCAGCGATCGCCTCCGCCTGCAATCTTGCCTGTTGCTCAAAAGAACGCTCTAGCTCAGCCTGAAATCTCGCTCTTTCTGCCTCAGCATAGGAAAGCAAAACTTGATTAGAAACTGGATCGTAAAACCGAAAACCTCGATCTGGATATAAATGTAAATCCAACCCCAAGACTTCACTACGCAAGGACAATATATTGTCTGGTAAAACTGAAACTGCGATCGCTACATACTTACCTTGTTCTAACCGTATACCCTGCAAAGAATCAGGCTTTAGAAACTCTCCCGTCGGGTCATACTGAAAATATTCCTTCACTCCTAACCTACGATAAATTAGTGGATTCTCATCGCGGTCTTTTATTACAGTTCGCTTTGAAGTAATTTCTAAAACAAAATCTGGAGCTTTTCCACCTTCTTCATAGATTTTGTAACTTACACGGTCTTCCTGACTCATCCCAAATACCACAAATGTATCAGGCGCAATTCTTTTTTCGATATTATTGTCGAGATAACGGATAAATAGATTTCCAGATACATAGACATTTTTCCGTTTCTCAAACCATAACTGCAATGCTTCGGTTGTATAGCTAAGATTGCGTCTTTGTTTATCACCCTCTGGCATTGGCTCAAAATCCTCGTCGGGAGCATCAATAAAAATTATCTTGCTGCGGGTTGCATCCTGAAGGGAATCGCTAGAAACTGTCATAACGGCTCTCCAATTTAGTTTTTAGCATTGCGGCGAAACCTCGTTGCTAAAAAATTGCTTCATTTAACCTAGCATATCCAATCAATGCTTATAAAAAGATACAAAAGGATATTTTTATTTACATATATAATAATTTTTAAAAGATGCCACCAGCAAAAACATCACACCAAACTTAAATACTTACCATGTCTCTAAGTACCCAAAATGAAAGCTCACCCCATCATGTTGTTATTATTGGCGGTGGCTTTGGGGGGCTATATGCCGCCCAAAAGCTAGGCAAATCAAAGGTTCCCGTTAAAGTCATCCTCATCGACAAACGTAACTTTCACCTCTTCCAGCCCCTACTTTACCAAGTCGCCACAGGCAGCCTCTCCCCCGCCGATATCGCCTCACCGTTGCGGGCAGTCCTCGCCGAAAACAAAAATACCAGCGTCGTTATGGGAGAAGTGCTAGATATCGATCCCCAAGCGCAGGTAGTTAAATTAAAAAATCACTTAGATATAAGCTATGACTCGCTGATCGTGGCGACAGGAGTTAGTCACCATTATTTTGGTAACGATCAATGGTCGGAGCAAGCCCCCGGATTAAAAACCATTGAAGATGCGATTAATATGCGTCGCCGTATCCTGAGTGCCTTTGAAGCAGCCGAAAAGACCCATGATCCTAAGTTTAAAGAAGCATTGATGAACTTCGTGGTCATCGGTGGAGGTCCAACGGGCGTAGAACTTGCGGGAACCTTAGCGGAACTTGCCCATCGCACCCTCAGTGATGAATTCACGAATATTGATACCAAGAAAGCGCGAATCATCCTGATTGAAGGAACCGATCGCGTATTGCCTCCATACCATACTGATCTCTCTGAGGCAGCTAAGCAATCCCTACTGAAGTTAGGAGTGGAAGTCAAAACTAGCGCGATGGTAACGAATATTGAGGATCATATCGTCACCTTCAAATTGGGTGAGCAAGTTGAGCAAATTCACGCGCAAACGATTCTCTGGGCAGCAGGGGTAAAAGCTTCACCGATGGGTAAAGTATTAGGCGATCGCCTGAATGCGGAACTAGATCGCGTTGGGCGCGTGGTTGTGCAGCCCGATATGTCGATCGCTAATTTTCCTAATGTCTATGTGATTGGGGACTTAGCGAACTATCCACACCAAGGCGATCGTCCACTGCCGGGGGTTGCGCCTGTGGCGATGCAGCAGGGTGAATATGTGGCGCATCATATTGAAGCGAAGGTACAAGAAAAGGAACCCTCAAAATTCAAGTATTGGGATTTTGGTAGCCTAGCTGTAATTGGTCGCCATGAGGCGGTTGTTGACTTTAAGTTTATCCGTCTCAAGGGTTGGTTAGCGTGGTTTATTTGGACATTTGTTCATGTATATTATCTGATTGAATTTGATAATAAACTTCTTGTAATGGTTCAATGGGGATGGAACTATTTCACCCATCGCCGTGGCGCGAGAATTATTACTGGTAGATACTTACAGGTATTAGAAGAAATGGAAGGAATCCGAGCAGGTGGGCTTTCCTTGGAAACAAGGGAACCAGCCGAGGTTGCCTAATTGATGACGCACAACGTAGATTAGGGATTTCTTGTTACTAGCCGAGAAGGGCAACCACGGGGGGATTGCCCCTACCTAAGAAATACAGATTTGGGTTATGTAGATGTAGGAGCTGTGCCCCCGTGCCAGCCCTAGCCTTCAAACATCTCAAGAATTCCCAAATACAAAAAAAGGAGTCGCTTTGCGACTCCTTTTTTTAGACTTCACCCATTGCTACCATTTGGATTGCACGGGGCATTGCGGGATCGAAACCTCCCATGTCCCAAGAATTAGGATCTTTAGGATCGACTAGCGAGAGTTGATAGGGAGCCAAGGTCACATAGATTGCCTTTGCATTAGCATTCACCTTGCGGCGATATTCAGCCAAGGCTTCGCTAGGATGACGACGACCTGCCCAAGACTCCGAATCAGTCCAGAAGCAGAACACATCCGCATAGAACCTATTCTTAATCGCCCAATCGTAAGCCACTGACGCATCAGTACCACCAAAGTTTTGGTTCGAGGCCTTTTGCATTGCCGATGTGAAGGAATCCTGTTTGGTGATTCCCAAATCGCGGAAGTCGGTCGCAAATCCACGGATCGCATAGTTGGTTTCCGCCTTCACCGTTGCTAAAGCCATCGTTGCTGCAATTTCGCAACAGGTCAAGCCGATGGAACTAACGGTGTAGTAAGACATCGAACCCGACACATCGATCGCATGGAGGAAAGTCGCACCCGTTGGCGCGATCGCATCGAAGGACATTTCTAGAGCAGTTTCCAGAATATCGACAATACGAGGAATTGCTTCCCAAGTCTTTTGGCTACGTCCGAGCGCACCACCCGACTGATAGGTTTTGAGAGCTTTCAAAACATCAATGGGGTGAATGCGTCCCTTCTTCAGGCGATCGCGATTGTTCAACACATTGGCGACATGCTTCAAGTTATCCTTGTTTTTTGCTGCCAAGACACCAATTTCGGTTAAAGAACCAAGGTTTCTCAATAGCGCCCCGATGGGCATTTCCTTAAAGAGCAACTTCCATGCACGCATATCCATCTGTCCGATGGGAGCCGCCATTTCATGGGTGAGTTTACCCTTAGCGATCGCTTCATGAGCCCTGTCAGGGTGACGCTTTAGCCATTCATACCACCAGATTTGCGACAAAGCATCCGATGGAATTTGGGTCGGAAGTGCATCCCAACCCTTGACCACCCATTGATAGAGTGCTTGTTGATCGTCGGTTTCAGGCTTAACGTGAAACAAACGCAGCGCATCACGGTGCGAGAAGCCTTGCCGTTGTTGGTACTTCAGCAATTGATAGGCTAGCGCCTTGGTGTCGGGATTGGAGAGCCATGCCTTACCGCTTTCACGAATGACTTTACCAAAGCCACGCATCGACTTGGTATAGTTCATCCATTCATAGAAATGGCTACCCGTGCGAACAACTTGTGGAAAGATTTCCATGAAGTTCCGCTTCGCCGCTTGGCTGTCACCCATCGATAGCAAGACTAACGCCAGAATAGGAGCGCTGTTATTCACGGAACGTCCATCACTAGCATAGAGAATTTCGCACTTTACGAGATCGGGATTTTCGGCAACACATCTCCGCACTGTATCGATGAAATCGCCAGACAGTTCGTGTTTGCCAGCGTAGTAGGTGCTTTTAGCCGTACCAATCAGCAAGCAACGCCGCAACATGCGCCAGATACCTGCATCAAAGGCAAAGCCACCCGATCGCCCTTGAATCATTTCTGCTTCACGACCTGCGATCGCTTGAGTTTGAGGTGTACCTTTGGGTTTCTGGAATAAAAAGTTGTAAGACATGACATTCTCCGTCCCGTAAGGGAAAAGTTAAAGAGAACTTCCTTCGCCTCGACCAAAGAGAAGGGATATTTTTTGAAGATTTTGATTGCACAGTAAGGGCAATCAAAATCTTCAAAAAACTAAAAGCTAATTGCTAACAGCTAAAAACTTTTAGAAGGGGGTGGAATGGGACTCGAACCCACATCTCGCGACACAAAGGGTGAGATCATTCCAATTGATAACCTTAAGTCTGCGTCCCTTACGGGCTAAAATGCGTTCTACCAGTTGAACTATCCACCCCAAGATTTGGGATAATTTCAGTTCTCAAAATGGCTTTGCCATTTTGAGAAGCAAAACCTACAAGGTTTTGCTTCTCAATCAGTGAAGGTGTAACTACATTTCCACAGATTGAGATTTTATCCCAATTGACGGAGAGGGACTCGAACCCTCGACACTTGGCGTTTCAGGCGATAACCCTAAATCTGCGACCTTTGCAGGTAAGTGACGAAAAAGGATGTTTTCAATGCTCTACCCACTGAGCTATCCGTCAATGTTTATCGAATTTAAATTTTGCCGTAAGCAAAATTTAAAACAAGAGTTTTATCGAATTTGAATTTTGCCTGTAGCAAAATTCAAATTCAGAGTTTCAATTTTGGGATAGATGCTACTTGCTACCAAGCAGCATCTGTTTGGTGGCAATAACCCTGAATGCTTCAGCCCATACAGGCAAGTCATTGCATAAAGGAATTCAGCAGTTCGCGAGGCTGCATCTCCTTTCTCAATTGCTATACAACTACATGATTAGTAACTGTAATGACAATCAGATTCGGTGTTCTACGCGCTTGAACTATGTCGCACTACATTTATACTACACGTACTACAAGAATGCAATAGCGATCGCAAATTTATTTACAACTTCACTTACAACACTCTGCGCTTACAGCTAAAGTCATAAAATTTGCGATTGAAGAACTTAATGGCAGGCATATTCGTAGGATCGTTATCGACAAGCATTAAACGCACATTATCCTCAATCATGCGCTCAATAATTTTATCGACTAGGCGATCGGCTATAGCGGTTTTCAAATGAGCAAGAGCAAGGTAAATGATTATGTGGAGGCTGCCAAGTAAAATGTGTAAAGTTTAGAAACTTGATGTGGAGACGATCCTCGAAGAGGATAGCAAAGTGATTAAGAGCAGGTATCCAATCCCGAATCGGCATTGTCCATTTCTTAGAAATATTCCGCATCGCCAAATAAACGAGCTTGAAAGCTGCCTCATCGGACAGGAAAATCTGTTGAGATATAATCACTTTACGCATTGGGAAAACCAGTCAAACCATCAACGCAAGCAATCAAAATATCTTTGACTCCACGGTTATGAATTTCGGTGAGTACGGACAATCAGACTTTGGCTCCCTCATTGGGGGAAATCCACATATCCAGAAATTCCTTATACTTTTCACTTTGAAAAACAGAATTTGCTTTTGACTGCTTCTTTATGAAAATATGAACACAAGTGGACTCGAACCACCGACCCCCACGATGTCAACGTGGTACTCTAACCAACTGAGCTATGCGTTCTGACGGATTAATAATATAACATAGTGGAGTTATATTCAACAAAAAATCTATGAAACTAATTTTGTATAGCAAGCAAGGATGCTGCCTCTGTGAAGGTTTGCTGACAAAATTACAACAGGTTAAGCAAGTTGCCTTCGAGCTAGAAATTAGGGATATCACCAGTAACCCAGACTGGTTCGATCGCTATCAATACGAAATACCTGTACTGTGTCTGCTTAACGATCGCCAACAAGAACAGGAATTACCAAGATTTCCGCCGCGATCGCCTGTTGATAAATTAGAAGTATTACTTCAGCGCTATTGCTAAATTTATGGTATCCATGAATTTGTCAGCACTTGCTTAGTCGTCGTCAGTGCATAGATATCAATCACCCCCGGATATCTAGAAGCTCCCCGCGTTTTTAAGCTAGACATACCCAAAGCAATTTTGGCATTGCCACTATCGTTAGGTTTAGAGCATCGACTAAAGCGACTATGGGCATTGACAAAGATCGTACTGCTATTAACGCGACTCACAAAGTGATCTCGTTCAGATAAAGAATCTGTCAGCAATACATCGGCATGACCACTGCTGTACTGATTGATCCATGCGATCGCCTCTTCAGTGTCATTCACAATTTTGATAGCGATCGTCTCGTCTAAATAAGCATGTCCCCAAATATCCTCAGACTCGATCGATTGGTCAATGAGAATTTTACTTGGTTTATCTGTTTCCTCGCTATGGGACTCCTCAAGAAATTGCCGAAAATAGGCGGTGGTCTCAGCACATCCACGCACCACTAAGCCTTGCTTTCTAAGAAGACTAATCCACTCACCGAGACTACGATCCATTAAAGAGCGATCAAGCCAAGACCGATGCACAATTACCTTCTCGATCGCATTCACCGCATCAGGATCGCCTTTACGGCTATTCAGAATAATTTCTTTGGCAAAGTCCAACTTCCCTGAAGCCGCTAAATATAGATAGCAATTGCCCATGGAGACGGGCAGAGCGGAAACTGTCGCCTGTTTACTCACCTGCTGCACAAAGCTAGGACGACCATAGGGAATAACTAAACGCAAGTACTTTTCTTGGACAATTAGTTCTTTGAGGGTGACACCCTTGGGGACACAGGACATACAGGCTTCAGGGAAATTTCTGGCGACAAGAATTTCCTTCACGATCGCCGCGATCGCTTCTTGGGTATTTGTACCTTCGCTGCCACCCTTGAGAATAATCGTATTACCGACCTTAAGACACATCCCTGCCGCAATTAAGCCCAATTGAGGAAAGCCCTCATAGATAAAAGCTACTACACCCAAAGGAACGCGTTGATAGCCATTAATCCCCACATGTAGGGTAAGTGGATCAGGCAGATTTGCAAGCTGGGTCAAACATTCGATCGCATTGTTGAGACGTTCGGGAGTCAGTTTTAGCCACTCTAGTACCAACTCAGGCACAGCCATATCTCGGCTAGCTTCTAAATCCAATGTATTCGCTTCTAAAATCGCGTTTTTATGCTTTTTAATGCTATTAGCGATTTCTATTAACAACCCATCACGATCTCTAGTAGAGATTTGCATGAGTTGCAGCGCCGCCGCATGGGATTTATAAATGAAGCCTGTAAGGTCTTCTGGTGACATACTCTGTAATAAATAGTTGTTAAAGATCGCGCTGTCGAATCACGAGCAATCGCCATATTAGCAAACCTAAAAGGGTAAACAACAAAATGGCTAGAGGAATACCTAAAGTTGATTTGAGATTTAGCGCCCAGACAATGACTAAAGCAAAAAACAATAATGAAGCCGCATATATCAAAGCCATTTCTATCCAAGCTTGCTGGCTATTTCTACGAATAGGTTGCCACTTGCCATTCCATTGCCATGTATGTTGTTGTGACTCAATCCCACCTACCTGCAATAGACTATAGCCGTCGTTTTCTAGCTGAAATAGCAAAGAACAGCGATCGCATCCAAAAGCATCAGTTAGTGCGATCGGTTTTAGCTTGCCGCGTTTGCGAGGGCAAGGACAGGGGTAAATTTGCTCTAGATCGATTTTTTGAGGCTTATGAATATGCACTAGACAAACATGCTCAACAAGGATGCTAAGGGTAGGCTCAGAATAGGAATATAGATCGGGAGACTAATCAAAATGATTGTATAGCAATCCTAAATCATTTGATAGGAAAGGCAAGGGGCTTAAGCCCCTTGTTTAGCAGCCTTAGATTCTCGGTTTGGCTACTTTTACTCACTTGCCAGTCAAGCATTTAGTGTTGCGGGGGCAAAGTACCACAAAACTAAATGCTGACAACAATAGCTAATTAAACAAGCTTTTTCTTGATTTGCGCTCCTAAATAGGTTGTGAGAGTGCGCCCCGAAGGGGCGCACTCTCACAACCTATTTAGGAGCGCTATAGATGTCTATTAAAATTTTGTGTAGTAATTTACCAAGATTGCTGTATTATTTTATTCGGTGCAAAAAAACACCTAATCCACGCGGATGTGGCGGAATTGGTAGACGCGCTAGATTTAGGTTCTAGTATCTTTGATGTGAGAGTTCGAGTCTCTCCATCCGCATATATAGCGCTTTGCGCTCAAACCCATAAAAAACTTTAAAATCGTTGCTAAGCAACGATTTTAAAGTTTTTTATGGGTTTAGGGCTTCTTTTTTATTTAAGCCATTCTTCGAGGCTAGTGGTTAATTTACCTGTAATTTGGGCAGTAAGCTGATCGCGCTTTTGTTTACGTAGCCATTTTTGAAATTGCTTTTCGTACTCTTCGCTTTCTGACTGGTAAATAACCCATGAATCCAGTGCAATAGCTAATCCCCAAAACAATAGAGGATAGATTGCCCAGCCGATTCGACCAGATGTAAAAAGGTTGAGTGCTACTAAAAAAGAATTAACGATCGCGTATTTTAGTACATTTGATTTTAAAGATTTTCTTTTGTATTTATCAAACTCTAATTGCTCTTTACGAACGGATTGTGTAGATTGCCATTCCTGTACAGATGCTAAAAAATCGGCTTCACTGATGCCCATATCGGAAGCAATCTCATATACTTGCTGTTTGGTCAGATTTTGACCATTGGTTCTCTTGGCAAGGGCATAACGGAGAATCTGATCGACTTGCTCTTCTGAATAAGTTTCCATATTTTCCTCAATCACTACAAGGTCTTATAGCGGTTTGCGCTGACTTAAAACCCAGAGAAATTTTTAAAAGCGATGCTTAGCGTCGGTTTTAAAAATTTCTCTGCACCACTCAAAGAGTTGTTTGTATTTATCCTAGTTCAGTAATGAAGCGATCGCAGCAATCGCGTAGCCAATAGGTATAAAATTGTGGAGATTCTCGTATATTAGTTTGTAAAGCCTTTAAATCTATCCATTTCCAATCTTCGGCTTCTTCAGGATTGAGAACAGGCTCGCGATCGCAATATCCTAGCAGCACATGATCAAACTCATACTCAGTTAGTTCATGATCTAGATTGGCACGATAAACAAAACTAAATAGCTCTTGCAATTCACAGTCAAAGCCCATTTCTTCTTGCAGGCGACGATGAGCAGCATCTAATGTCATTTCATTGGGGCGTGGATGACTACAGCAGGTATTTGTCCAAAGTCCTCCTGAATGGTATTTATGTTTAGCCCGTCGCTGTAATAAAAGCTGCCCCTGCGAGTTCAGTACAAAAATCGAAAAAGCTCGATGTAGTGAACCATCCCGATGTGCTTGCAATTTTTCCGCAATCCCAATTTGGCGATCGCTTATATCCACTAAAATAACTTGCTCTTCTAAAAGCGTATTTATCTGCGCTGTTGCACTCATGGTATTTACAAAAATAATATTTTAAAAGCCTTGCTTTGCAAGGCTTTTAAAATATTATCTGTTTTTGCTTAGGTCACTTGCATTAAGACAAATCAAACCCCAAAAAGCAAGTGGCGGCGCTTCGCGCCGCCACTTGCTTTTAAACTCGTGCCAAATATATCGGTTAGAATGTATTACAAAACTACACATTCGCAGGAGTTTTATGGATACCATCGACTTAGAAAAGCTTTTTCAACGAGGCTACTATGTCACCCTCGGTGCAACATCATCATTACTTGAGGTAATCCAAGACCCCACCAAACGCGAAGAAAATCTCAGAAGGTTGGGGCGCAGTTTTGATGAGATTACTCAAGAGCTTGCTGAAAAGGGAGTAGCAACCGAGGCGGAAGCTCGTAGCTATGTGGACAAGTTTATCGCACAACAGGTAAACAGTTCACCTACAACTAATTCAGAATCAGCAGGTTTAACTACTGTAACCACAACAGCTAAAACTGTTGAGGACAATGCAGTAGATAGTGTATCGGAGAAGCCTCATCAATCAGTAAAAGCAAGTATGCGTGATGAGATAAAGGAACTCACAGAACAGTTAGCAGGATTACGCTCGGAATTAGAGAAGTTCCGTTCAAACTAAAAAGGAAGAGGTGCTTTGAGCGCCTCTTCTCTTTTTTTATCAATTAAGTAGCTCACCATAATTAAAACCTAAAACCAGAAGCAGTCCCGCTCGCTACGCGGGCGGGACTGCTTCTGGTTTTAGGCATAGCTACTGAAGATCTCTACAGTTCTCTCACATCAAACAGCGATCGCCCCTCACCACCTATAAACCCGATCTCCTTTACCTTCATCAAACAGCGATCTCAATTACTGTTTTGTCTATGCTTCGTAATGTCCACCGATAGCGATGATGTATATATTTTCGTCATCAAAGCTATAAACTAGCCGATCTTTGTCAGATATTCGGCGCGAGTAATATCCAGCTAATTCATATTTCAATGCTTCAGGTTTTCCAGTTCCTTGAGTGGGATCGCCCTTTTGCATTTCTTTGAGAATATTAAACAATTTTTTGTGAATGGGTTTATTAGTTTCTCTCAAATATTCGTATGTTTGCAGAGTATCTTCATGAAATACGACTGAGCGCATGATGCTTCTGTTTGTGGGTTTCGATTAGTAATTGAATTTGTGTAATTAGCTCTGGATTTTTTAGGATGTAGTCAAAGTCGAGAGATAGATTTACTTGGCTAGGGTTCAATTTTTTAGAATTATGCTTGAACTGCGTGATCTGTTGCATTAAGCGCGGATTACTCAATACATATTCAGTTTCTTGGTGTGTATCCATAAGTCTTGGTAAAGTTTATAGTCTACAATTACATTCCTAGCATACCCGATACGTTGTTGGATAGCGATCGCACACCTCGCCTCCATAAATGCAATTGCCTGAATCTCAATATCAAACAGCGATCGCACCCACACCACCCACAAACCCGATCGCCTAAATCTCAACATCAAACAGTGATCGCCCCTCATCACCCAACACCCGATCGCCTATCTCCTCAAATAAAACAGCGATCGCCCTTCATCACCCATAAAACCGATCGCCTATCTCCTCAAATAAAACAGCGATCGCCCTCATTTAACTATTTAAAAAATCACTTGATTAAAAATCCCAATTTTTTTCTTGCTTGTGAGTGGTATTCATCTAAACATTCATAAAGAACTTCAATATCCTCAGATTTTCTTCCTTTTTGGATACATTCTACTAAAGCATTTAGACACTGAACTAAAAGATGTACGGTTGTCGATGGATTATCTTTCTCAGGTCTATTTGGATCGTAGTGGCTGAGTAAAGTCGTTGCATTTTTAATAGCAGTAGGTTGTCTATGTCTAAGCTCTTCATAAATTGTTGTACTATTCTTCTCGTATCTGTGATTAAGTAGCTTGGTTAAGCTTGATTTATAAGCTGTTCGCGATATCCCAGTGTTATAAAAATGAAAGTGTAGTAAGTACCATAATTCAAATGCTTCATTCGAGTATGCTACATGCATCTCATTGTTGTAAGCAGAAGTTATGGCGGTATTAAACTGTCCTGAAGGGAATGAGTCTCGATCAAAAACACACCAAACGTAATTATAGTTCCTCTGATCTTTTATTTCTTTGGCTCTCTCTACTAAGCTCAATGTATTATCGCCTAATCCAATCACATCCAATTGTTCCACAGATAGATCTGGAATGCGAAAAGCTTGAAAGTAGTTAGGCTCAGTCTTTTTACCTTCACAAATAATCAGAAATGAAGGCAAAATACCCCGTGTGTCAACTGTTCTCTCTAAGTAACTCTGAACTCTTGCCTCAGTACGTGATCGTTTAGCCATTTGAATTACCTAATAATTTTTGCAAGTTACCGATAAATGGAATAGCACCATATTTACCATGAATGTAATTATCCTCAAATGAAGCATCATTTCTTACCTTCTTGAAAGTTTCTTTTTTTGAGTCTTCTTCAATAGGTATTTTATATTCAGCTAGGGAATAAAGATGAGTAGATCCTTTTTCGTCCTTCTCAGCGAACCAGATTTGATCTCTTCTAAACATTTTGTGGCTTAAGAGGTTCGTATCATGGGTAATAAAAACTATTTGAGCATTGTTTGGATTTGTCTCCTTGGAGTTGAAAAGGTCAACGATCGCACAAGTAATCAGAGGATGAATACTAGAATCAAATTCATCAAAAAATAAAATCCTACCTTTTTTTAAGGTGTCTATTAATAGTCCTGCTAATGCAAATAATCTTTTAGTTCCTTCTGATTCATGGGTATCAAGATCAAAAAGTTCATAATTCTTGTCGCCGCTTTGATCGTATTTCCAATGAAATGTTGTTATTGAAGTTCTTCTCAAAGAACGTAATTGTATCTCTGTAAGTCTCTCTTGAAGACCTTTTGAGAATTGAGACAAATCGGGTTCTAGTGTTTCTATCTCAATGTCATTAATCCCTAAATCTAATTTTTTAATCAATTCAACAATTTCATCTTTGTATAAGCCATCTTCAAAACACTTGACAGTATACCTCCGATTTTGGAGATCATCATTTGGGTCTACTATCGATAAAGATTGAAACCAACGCAATATTTCTTTAGCAATTTTACCATTCCACTGGGAAACAACAGATAAGAAGAGAGCATTGTCTCTAGTTCTTATCTCAAGTCCTGTCCCTTCACTAAATGGAGCTTTTACATCAATTTGCTTGTTCTCACGCACAAAAAGCTTTCGTTCTCTCGTAGTTGGAGTGTCAAACAACCACTCAGATACAACTTCTTGAGAAGTAACTTCAAATCCATATCTGTACTTTCTTTTATTGAGAATAAAAATTATCTCAAAAACGGATGGTTGTTTTTCTGTTTCTGTACTTAATCTAAACGGCTCAGAACGTATAGATTCACCTTCTTGGGACTCTTTAGATGAACTAAGTATAAACCAACGCATAAATCGTAGAGCAGCATGGAGATTGCTCTTACCGCTAGCATTTGCTCCATAAATAACGGCACTTTTTAATAGACTTAACTTTGAATCTACTTCAATAATATTTTCTTGATCTAATTTCTTGTCTTTTGAAACGATTTTTGCTGCGACCATACTAAAGTTCGCTTCATCCCTAAAAGACATATAGTTTTCAACATTAAATTCAATTAGCATATGATCTCATTCCAGACATGTATTTTTATATTGAAAAAGCTTTAATTGCGAATTATCCGTAAATATCTCTATTATAACTATATATATGCCTCTTTAAGATCGATTTTGTCGTCATCGATGAAATCCAAAACGTCAAACAACGCGATCCCAATCCCAACAAAGAATGCAAACGCCGCAAAACCCTTAACTACTACTCTCCGATCGCCTAAATCTCAACATCAAACAGCGATCATCATTCACTGAGCCTCAATGTAATTGTTTAGATGTTAAGATCGAAAGTATCGCTAATTTAGCAAGAGATTGATATGGTTACACTTGCCGCGAAAAATTTAAATTTTGAAGACGTACAACATCTATTAGGCTTCCATGAGTTTGGAGAGATGGGTGTTTTTTCTGATTATTTGGATTTGGAATCTATTTCTGATTTTGAGCAAACAGAACTAACCGAGATTTGTACTAATTTTCGGCGGTATCTATTGTCAGGTAGAGTTTCCGAAGGACAAATTAAGTTTCTTGCGCTTGCACCTCTAATGAATTTGACAGGTTACTATAACCAAGCGATCGAGTTGCTTTTAGAAGAAAATATTCAGCGTATTGATATTCTCGAAGCGGATACTAGCATTACTGGTAGATATGATATTTTGGCGGTTAAAAAATCTGGAGTTCCAAATTTAACCAAGCTTTGGGTGCTGATAGTTGAAGCAAAGAGAGCGGGGATTGAACCTTTTACAGGAATTCCGCAATTATTAACTTATGCTCATGAGTCTTTGCAGTCTCAGTCTTCAGTTTGGGGTTTAGCAACAAATGGTTTGCATTTCCAGTTTATCCGCATCTGTGCAGGAGAATCACCGATCTATCAGTTATTTCCTTCTTTATCTCTGATCGAGTCTGAGCCTTCTATACAGATTCTTAAAGTTCTTAAAGCTATTTGTAAATCATAGGAGTTGCATAGCGATCGCCCCACACCACCCACAAAACCGATCGCCTATTCCTACAACATCAAACAGCGATCGCCCCTCATCACCCATAAAACCCGATCGCCTTCTACCTCACATCAAACAGCGATCACCTCCTCAACACCCACAAAATCTGATCGCCTATTCCCTTCAATCAAACAGCGATCGCCACTTATCACCCACAAACCAGATTGCCTATCAATCAATAAAAATCACCAGACTCTCGGTTGTAAATTTTGACTATTGGCAATAATCACAGAATCTCCTGCGGGTTCGATTAAAAATAGTCCTTCTTGTGTTGCATATTCATCTGCCTTTTCATCAATTTTTATTCCTGCTACGGCTCCATAAACCTTGTAATTTTTATATTTTGGAAATGCCTCTTTAAATCTTGCTAATACTTCTAAAAACCTCTTCACATTGCGAATTTCTAAATGTGACTTAACTTCGATCGCTACGATTTCATTACTATTTTCCACCAGAATATCAATTTCCATTGAGCCTCGATCATCATCACCCTTTACGCGCATAGCGGTGTAATGAACGTCAATTCCCTGTTCTCTAAAAATTCTAGCGGCGGCAGGTTTGATTAGATTTTCAACAAATTCTGCCCATCGGCTGGTTAGTCCTCCGACTTGTTTGTTAGTTTGTTCAATTTGTTTATTAGTTTGTTCAATAGTCTTTCGGAGTTCCGCCATTTCTAGTTCGGCTTGGTGCTGATATTCTTGGCGTTGTTGTTCGCTTTCGCGGAAGAGGGCGAAGATGTCGTCTAGAGTGATAGTGTTATCGGACATGGTATATATGGGATTAATTGTGGTGTAAGTATTTTAGCAATTAAGATAGGTTTTTGTGATCGCCTATTCCCCACATCAAACAGCGATCGCCCCTTCACCACCCACAAACCCGATCGCCCATTTCCCCATCAAACAGCGATCGCCCCTTCACCACCCAAAACCCGATCGCCTTTTTCCCACATCAAGCAGCGATCGCTATTTAATAAAAGTACTTGAACTACCAAATTCTTGGTTCAAGAATTTGGCTGTTGGCAATAATGACTGAATCTCCTGCGGGGGCGATTACAAATAGTCCTTCCTGTGTTGCAAAGAGATCGGATCTTTCATCTATTTTTATTCCTGCTACGGCTCCATAGAGTTTGTAGCTTTGATATTTGGGAAACGCTTCTTTAAATCGTTCTAATGTTTGCAAAAACCGCTTTATATCTCGGACTTCCAAATGAGATTTCACTTCGATCGCTACGACTTCATTAGTGTTTTCTACAAGAATATCGATTTCAATGGAACCTTTCTCATCTTGTGCATCAACTCGTAAGGCAGTGTGATGCACGTCTATGCCTTGCTCTTTAAATAATTTTGCGGCGGCAGGTTTAATTAAGTTCTCTACAAATTCTCCCCATCGACTAGTTAATCCTCCTATTTGTTTGTTGGTTTGGGCAACAATTTTACGAAGATCTGCCATTTCTTGTTCGGCGATACGCTGATATTCTTGGCGTTGCTGTTCGCTTTCGCGGAATAGTGCATAAATGTCTTGAATCGTAATTTGTTCAGTCATGTGTTTTTAATTGATAGTGCCAATTTAATTTTAACATTTGGGATAAAGCTGATCGCCTATTCCCCACCTCAAACAGCGATCGCCCTTTTCATCACCCACAAAACCCGATCGCCTATTCCCTAATCAAACAGCGATTTCTAGTAGTGAAAGCGACAGGCAAGAACTCTGATTTTATCGTTTAGGACTTCATAAACTAGACGATGTTCTTGATCAATACGGCGCGACCAACAGCCAGATAGATCGTGTTTTAGAGCTTCGGGTTGACCTGTACCTTCAAATGGATTACGTTGGACTTCACGAATCAGTTTGATGATTTTCAATGCTTTTTTGCGATCATTTTCAATCCACCAAGCTAAGTCTTCAAAGGCATCTGCATCAAATTCCAAGTTTTTCACAGGCTGCTTCCAAAGAGATTCCATCTTGACGTTTTCTAGCTGCAAGCAGTCTTTCTTTCATAGTTGGACTGCTGAGCAAATAGGCAGTTTCTCTTTCTGCCATTAGTTCTTGCCAAAAGGCGATGGGAACAACTACGGAGACAGTTTGCCCCTCTGAATCACAGATGTATTGTAATGCGTTAGTCATAGCAGCCAATATAACTTACTGGATTAATCATAATTATAACTGATCGCCCATCACCACAACAAACCCGATCGCTTATTCCCCACATCAAACAGCGATCGCCCCTCACAACCAATAAAAACTGATCACCTAAATCTCAATATCAAACAGCGATCGCCCCTTACAAAAAACTGATCGCCTATTTCTCAAAATCAAACGGCGATCGCCCCCTCATCACCTACAAAAAACGATCACCTATTCCCTTAATGCTAGGCAGCCATTCTCTCATACTATTGAGTAGACCTGTTGGGTAATAACAATTAAAATCGCTAAAAACGTTACACAGAGAAGACCTCAAGGATTTTTAGATTAAAATCCTTGAAACTCTTACACAGAATAACTTTCGAGTTTTTTGACTTATTACCCAACAAGTCTAGTATGTCTTCCAAGTATAAATTAATGTCTTTGCTATCTACTAGTGAACTATTTACCTATTTATTTATCCAATGACTTGGAAGCTTTATCCATATGCTTAGGACAAGAGTAAAGGATACTAGCTGCGCTAACTAAACCTGTATACTCCTTCAACTTTGTTAGTTTCTCTGCTGGTATTGAATTTGCCTGTTTATCAAATTCTTTATTGAGTGCAGTAATCAGATCTTTGAAGTTGACACCTTGATCTAAAGCCTTACAAGTTTCTATCTCAACTAAACTGATATAGCTGATACCACCAGTTGCATCATATAGTTCCTTATATTGATTACCTTGTCTAACTTCAGTATCAATCTGTTTAGCTCCTGAAGAATAATTAGCACTGGCATTCGGAGAAGCGTTAGCTTTAGGTGTCTCAGCAGAAGTAGGTGGTTTAGGTGCTTCTATGGGCTTAGGTGATTCTGTAGACTTAGGTGTAAGAGACGGCGAAGTTGTGACTGATGGCGAAGAAACTGTAGAATTTGTTGCATTACTATCAGGGGTAGGTATTACTTGTGGTCTTGTATAGCTTGAAGAAGAACTGTATTGAGAACCTTGGTTTTGCAAATTTCCAACTAGTGCAAAAAAACCGATTATTGCTCCGATTACGCCTAAGCTAAGCAGAGTTTTTTGTTTTTTAGAATCTTCTTCTGTTGGCAAATCTTGTTTTTTCTGTGAAAGTTTTGGTGTTACATCTATGTTTTTGGGTGGCTGATATCCATAATTTGAATTGATTAATTGATGTGATGCTGTAGGTTTTATCGTCTCTGTTGCTAGTGATAGGTTTTCAGTAGTTGGTTTGGTTGGAGAAATGGACAAGTTTGGTGTAGTTTCTGATGGTGCTTGATTCTCTTGCTTTGGTTCAATTGATTGAGTTGTCTCTACAGCTTGCGCTAGTTTTACAGGCGATGCTTCATGCTGAACATCTGGACTAGTGACAATAGTTGAAGCCGTTGACTCAGACTTAGGTTCTGATGCAGTGACTATCGTTGAAGAAGAAGCTGAGTCTGGTAGAGAGGCTAAAGGCTCAGTTAATTGTAAATCTGGCTGTGGAGTAGTTACTTGAGTTGGTTCTACAGTTTTAGATTCATTGGGTGATGGAAGAGCCGCATCTGGTTGGGTAACGATGATCGTCGTTGGTGGTGGAGCCATCGGTTTGAGGCTTTGCAAAGCTGTTAGAGCTTGTTCAGCATTGCGATATCTTTGGCGGAAGTCATAGCGCACCATCTTGTCGATATATTCCACAAAATCATCACTCACCTGAGCCTTGTGCCGCCAGCTAAACTCACCCGTTTCTGCATCTTGCTCAAATCCATAACCATAGGGAGCTTCAGCTGTCAGAGCCTCGATCGCCATACAACCAACTGCATAGATGTCACTCGCAAAACATGGTCTACCTTGAGTTTGTTCCGCAGGCATATATCCAAGCGTACCGATCGCGATCGTGCCACTCGCCAAACCAACCGCCACATTAGTCTGGTTTTGCTGCACCTCACGCACTGCACCAAAGTCAATCAGCACAATCTTGTCATTAGCTCGGCGGCGCATGATATTACTAGGTTTTAGATCTCGATGGATAGAACCGTGACTATGGACATACGCCAAAATCTCTAATACTTCACGTAGTAAACCTCTAGTCCTTGATTCTGACCATTTGACAGTATGGTTAATCTCATCCGAGAGCGGATGACCATCAATAAACTCTTGAACTAGGTAAAACTGTCCATTATCTTCAAAATAGGCAATCAGTTTAGGAATACCTGAATGATTAAGATCATCCAACTTAGAGGCTTCACGCTCAAACATCTGCCTTGTAATCGCAATATGAGCAGGATCAGTTTGGGTAATTAGTCGCTTGACCACGCATTGAGAACTAGATTGATTGCTAAGACGTTTGTGAGTATCATCAGCCAAAAATGTCTCGCCAAAAGCACCAAAGCCAATCTGTTTAACGATCCGAAAGCGATCCATCAGCATTTGATCAAGCATAAAAACCAATCTCACACCATAAAATTTGACTAACTTTAAAAACTAGATGCTTGACTTAAAATACTTCGCAACTAGTTTTTTACTCAGTGGCAACCTAGTACATACATACACTTTAAGTATGTTTGGATGTCAGTACGGATAATAAAATATACATTTTAAATATACACTTTATATTTGCGCTATTTTTGCACGATTTTTGTAAATCACAAAACAGAAATTGAGGGATTCTCTAACCCTTATTATGATAATCATTGATAAAAAGTGATGCTCTATACATAGCAATCTTCAATGGGTTGAGAGAGTGCGCCACGAAGGGGCGCACTCTCTCAACCCATTGAAGATCTTCCCAATTAGCAAGATTGCGATCGCTACTAAGTAGCTAGGCATAAGTAAACTAAAAACCTAGAAAGCTGAACCGACCGCGTAGCAAGCGGGTCAGCTTCTGGTTTTAGGTTTTAATTATGGTGAGCTACTTAATTAGATCGACAAAGGTACATCCATCCATTTTTTTTGTAGGTGAGACTCTTGGGTTAAATCCATGAGCAACTGTGACCAAGCACCTTCGTAAAGACTCGGAGTCATGGGTTGACCTGATTGAATTGACTTGACCCAGCGATCGCATATGGACAGCACAGGTGCAAGCCGACCATCAGTATAGGTTTTTGGAAGGTCATATTCAGTCGGAATTGGTAGGATTTCCATGTCGGTGCGATCGATTTTGCCTTGTCGCAAACTGAAGCCATGCACATAATCAGCTTGATTGGAACTGCCTAGCACTAAGGTTCCATTTTCACCATAAACCGTTAGCCAATGCCCCCGACCGCGATAGGTGACAGTACTGAGAGAAATATTACAGGGAGTTCCATCGGCTAGTTCTAAGAGAATATTACAGGTATCATCGGCATCGACGGGACGCATAACACCATCAGTATCGGGGCGTTCAGTAATGCCTGTGCTGAGTTGACCTGAGAGACTTTTGATATCGCCAAATAGCCAACGTACATAATCAAAGGCATGGGAACCGATCGCACCTAATGCACCACCACCAAAAGCTTTTTGGCTATACCAATTCCAAACCCGATTAGGATCGGCGCGTCCTTGCACTAGCCAATCAATTTGAATTAGTCTTTTTTTGCCCACATGATTCTGGTCTAATAGATGTTTGAAATATCGCCATTGCGGAACACAACGAAATTCAAAATCAGTGGCAGTGATGACTTGAAGTTCTTGAGCAAGACGATAGAGAGCGATCGCCTCTTGAAAATTCATGGTCACAGGCTTTTCTAGCAAAATATGCTTGCCCGCTTCGATCGCTGCTTTTGCCTGCTCATAATGAAAACTTGGCGGTGTGGAGATGGTGACAGCTTGGACTTGTGGCAGTGCAAGTAAATCTTCAAGGCGATCGCAAGCATGGGGAATGTTAAATTTATCAGCTATTTGCTGAGCTTTGAGGCGATCGCGATGATACACCGCCGCAACTTCTGTATCAGGATGAATTTGTAGAGCAGGAATATGGATAAGCTGTCCAAATCCTGTTCCAATAATGCCAACACCAATTTTTGTCATATTTTTTCTAAGGGTTCAATAAAATCTCTGAGAGATCCCCCTCAATCCCCCTTAAAAAGGGGGAAGAATTAATTCTCCCCCCTTTTTAAGGGGGGCTGGGGGGGATCTGAATTAATTCTTGAATGGGTTCTAAAACTCTATTCCTGCTTGAGCTTTGACACCTTGCTCTCTAAAAGGATGTTTGACAAGTTCCATTCTCGTTACTAAGTCAGCAACTTCAATTAGTTCAGGAGGTGCGCCTCGACCAGTGAGAATCACATGGGAATCAGCAGGTTTCTCTTTTAAACCAGCAATTACCGTTTCCACATCAAGATAGCCGAGTTTGAGAGCAATATTTACCTCGTCTAGCAAAACTAGTTTGTATTCAGGATTTTTGATATAGCCCAGCCCCACTTCCCAAGCTTCTTTAGTTTTGGCAATATCGCGATCGCGGTCTTGGGTTTCCCATGTGAAGCCTTCGCCCAAAGCCTGAAAAACGAGTTGATCCTGCCACATTTCAAAAACTTTCTTTTCCGCAGGTTCCCACGCACCTTTGATAAATTGGACGATCGCGACTTTATATCCATGCCCTAGCGATCGCAATACCATCCCCAAAGCGGCGGTCGTTTTGCCTTTGCCATCACCAGTGTTGATAATGATCAGCCCTTTTTCGAGTTTACGCTCTGCGACTCGCTGATGTTGTACCTCTTGGCGGCGTTGCATCTTGGTGCGATGTTGTTCGGCGGTAAGTTCAGTCATAAAGGATTCCTGTTGAGCGGCAGTCAAGTATTGAGTTGCTAAAACATTTTATCGCAACCGTCATAATGCTTAGAAAAAATTAAACCCAAAAAAGTTAGGGTCGGTTGCGAAGCAACCGACCCTAACTTTTTTGGGTTTTGTTGGTATATTTAGCCTTGACGCTACAACGGCTGAATATGTTTAAAAAAATCTTCTCCTATGGTTTGCTTGCGTTTGTACCTATATCGGTCATCGGTCACTTGCTAGGATGGAATTCGACTCTGGTGTTTGTGACCTCCGCGATCGCAATTTTGCCCTTAGCAGGTTGGCTTAGCACCGCAACTGAGGAAATCTCGGTAGTTTTAGGGCCTTCATGGGGCGGTTTGTTAAATGCGACTTTTGGTAATGCGACGGAGCTTATCATTGCGATCGTAGCTCTGAATGCAGGGTTTACTAGCGTGGTTAAAGCTAGCATCACGGGTTCAATCATTGGCAATCTATTACTGGTAATGGGCTTGTCCATGTTTTTGGGTGGACTACGTTATAAGGAACAGGAATTTCAGCCAACCATGGCGCGATTAAATGCTTCGGTCATGAATTTGGCTGTAATTGCAATTTTGTTGCCCACAGCCGCAAATTTTACGACTGTGGGGATTAGTGAAGAAATTTTACAAAAGCTATCGATTTCAGTGGCGATCGTCCTGATTATCGTCTATTGTCTAACACTTCTATTCTCGATGAAAACCCATGCCTATCTCTATGACGTAGGCAAATCAGAAGCAGATGATGTGGAGGAAGAAGAAGGGCATCCACAGGAAATCAATCTTAAATTGTGGATTTCAGTTCTACTGGGAGTAACTTTGTTGGTTGCTTTGGAATCTGAGCTTTTAGTGGGAACTTTAGAAGAGGCAACAGCCCAACTCGGCTTAACAGAACTATTTACTGGGGTAATCGTCTTGCCAATTATCGGTAATGCTGCTGAGCATACAACGGCGATTACGGTAGCGATGAAGAACAAAATGGAACTATCGGTATCGGTTGCCGTGGGTTCGAGTATGCAAATCGCGCTATTTGTTGCTCCGTTGCTGGTGATTATCGGTTGGTTTATGGGTCAACCTATGGATTTAAATTTTAATCCATTTGAGTTAGTGGCGGTTGCTGTGGCGGTACTGATTGCCAACTCGATTAGTTCTGATGGGCGATCGAATTGGCTAGAGGGGTCTTTGCTAGTAGCAACATACGCAATTCTAGGCTTTGCATTCTATTTTCAACCAGTCTAAACAAAAGCGGCGCATTGCGCCGCTTTTGTTTTAATCGCTATACAATCTCCGAAAGCGTGGATCAAGTTTGGCGCTTTTCTCTCGATTACATTTTGCACAAAGAGTTTGAAGATTACTCAAGTCATTAGCTCCACCTTGTGCTAGCGGGATAATGTGATCAACTTGTAAGCTTTTAGCAGTAAGGTCAATTTTGTGACAGCTTTGACATTGATAATTATTCCTCTCAAAAACACATTTTCTAGCTTCAGGGGGGATTTTTATGCGCGACGTTTTATCAGTCATAGATATAGAATTGGTGATTTATACAAGTTAAATTCTAGCTAAGATAACGTAGTCATCAAGAATATAATAACAATCAAATCTTAAATTAAATAGACTCTTTTTGATTGGAGAAAGATGTTTTTGAAGAGGTAAATTTTCTTTTGCAAATTCATGAATAAGCATATTCATTTTTCCTCTCTGCATAGTAGAGTCTACTCGTTTATACCAAACCAACTTCAAAGAAAATGAGTCAATAAAGTCTTGAATGATTTCAGCTTCGATTTCTTTTGTTTTTCTCTTCTCATCAAACAGAGAAAATAGTTTACTAGCTTGCACAATTAAGATAACATAACCATCCTTAGCAAGATGCTTTTGAAAAATATCTGAATAGATTTGTGTGGAAGTTGCTCGGCGATCATACTCCCAAAAGAAACAGTGAGAGACAACGATAAAATCAAAAAACTCTACAGGTAAATTGTCAACTTTTTGTTTGTAGTAATCGAACAAGTTAGAACTATCTAATCTCCAGAAAGTATTACTAGATGGATGATTATCTGAAGTGTATTCTTGCCAAAATTCTAAACCTATTTTTAAGAATAAATCTTGTTGTTCTAATGCATGATAATTTATATGCATCGAAGTTTCTAATCCACTCTTATGAAGACGTTCAATTAAGCCTGCTAGTCCATACAACATCGTTCCATGGCCTGCGGCGACATCTAAAATCTTTAAGTTGTTTTTTAACTTGCCAGAGCGGTAAATTAAAAACCATGCAAGATAGCTACAGTAAGTATTATCTAGGAAATACTCTAATAAATATACATATTCAATTAAAGGATAACTGTAATCAGGATCTTTACCTAATTTAACTTTTTTAAGTTCTTGATAGGCTAATCGAATTTCATCTGGATGATAGTCACTAAGATTCCTATTTATATAATTTGCTAGCTTAGATTCCAACTCATCAAAAACTTCATTGTCAATTCCTGTGAATTGTAAAAATTCAGTATCTCCAGATTCAAATCTAAATTTTGTCTCGTGACAAATAAATTTAACAATCTCAGAATTAACTTCAATCGTGTCATTTGCTAACTTTGTTGTAACAGGTAGAGCAACTAAATTTTGACTCTCATGGATTTCTGATACTCGCTTGCGTAAGCCTAGAGTCTCTTTTTTATAAATATCTAAACTGGAAATCAGTCTTTGATTTTCCAGATATAGAGATTCTAGAATAGAAAGATTAGCATCAGATTTTTGGATTTCCTGAAATATTTTTTCGGCAAGCTTAAACTTTTTCCCCTTTAAAGCAGATGAAAACTGGTAGGAACGCCACCAGCTTTTAAACAAATTAATCATTAGTCATACCCAAATCCGTTTTTTCCTTCCCTTATGTCTATATTAGGCGAAAAGTTAACCAAATCACACAATTCTTGCTTAAATATCTCATATTGTTCTGCTTCATTGTCATACCACCAAGCATATTTAGATTGCAAAGCGATCGCTTCTTCACGGGTACTAGCAACTAACGACTTCTTTTGGTTAGCATGAAAAGGCTGGATGACAATTCTTTCGGCGATCGCTAATTTTTGTAAAAAGGCTTTCTTCTCTTCAGGTAGTGTGGGTAAAAGTGGGGTGATTGTAACTGAATATTTGGCACTAGAAAGACTATGTTGAAGCTTACCAAGAGCTTGTAATCTGGCAATAATACTCGGTGACTTTGGTTCAAAGTCTTTTCTTACTGACTCGCTACCTGTAGGAATACTAATATTAATTCGTAGGTATTGCAGCTTTTGCAAAATATCAATGTCTCGGACAATCATCGGACTACGGGTCTGAATCACCAGTATTGGCTGAAATTTGGTCATCACCTCTAAAAGTTGCCGCGTCAGTTTTTGCTTTGACTCAATCGCTTGATATGGGTCAGTAACGCTACTCATATAAATACGAGGCGGAATATCTGGATGTTTTCTTTTCCATCGAGCTAACTCTAATTCCAATAATTCAACAGCATTTTGTTTGATGATTACCCAGTCACCCCATTCCTTCCTAAGCTTTTGATTTGGGCTAAAGGCTGCTGCATAGCAATAACTACAGCCATATTGACAGCCTTGATATGGGTTTAAAGTAAAGTCATAAGCATTGATAAATCCGCTTGCCTTGGTGAGCAAAGATTTCGCATCTTTAGTGTAAATTGCAGCTTTTCCGAATAGCATAGTTGTCTATCACATTAGTTTAGATAGCCAGTAATTAAGAAGTCTGTACCAACTTGTTGAAACTGCGATCGCTCTAGACTCATCGCGTCAGTCATCATCATTAATCCTAGATCATCAATAGGACTAGGAGCCGTAAATCCCCCGATCAACTTAGGCGCAATAAAAGCATAAACTTTTTGTACCATCTTAGCCTTAATGGCGGATGCACCTAAACGCCCTCCGCATTCCCATAAAACTGTATTACAACCTCGCTTACCCAAATCTTGCATCACAAATTCAGGAGATATATCCTCTAGTTCAAGAACTTCAACTTGGCGATCGCGTAGCTTTTGCTTTAATTGAGGATTGATATTAGGTAGAGTGACTAGCAAAGTTTTTTCAGTGTCTGTAACTTTCCATAAATTCGCTTCATCAGGTAGATCACAACTTTGAGTTACTACTACTCGCAAAGGGGAATGTACACTCAATCCATGAGTATTTAAGTGGGGATTATCGAGCCTAACAGTATTGCCACCTGTAATAATTGCATCACATCCCACTCTCAAGTCATGCACTAAAAGCCGCGCTTCTGCACCAGTAATCCAATAGCTATGCCCAGAAGTCGTCGCGATTTTGCCATCAAGAGTCATCGCGTATTTAAAAATGCCAAAGGGTAAATTCGTTTTCATGCGATAGAAGAATGCTTCATTGAGATTCCAGCATTGCTGTTCTAAAATACCTGTAGTAACTTTCACACCTGCCGCCAGCAAGCGATCGCGACCAGTGCCAGATACTTGTGGATTAGCATCGATCGCACCAATGACCACCTCACCAATTCCTGCTTTGATAATAGCTTCCGAACAAGGCGGCGTGCGTCCGTAATGATTGCAAGGCTCTAGATTGACATATAAAGTAGCATCTTGTAAATCTTCACCCGTTTGCTGCGCGGCGCGAATTGCAAATATCTCTGCATGAGGTTCCCCTGCCCTAGGATGGAATCCTTCCCCTAATATCTGTCCATTTCTCACAATTACACTTCCCACCATTGGATTTGGTGCTGTTTGTCCTCGTGCCTTTTTCGCCAAATCAATACAGCGTTGCATCCAGCGATCGTGCTGCGTGGTTGACTCTTGATCTATGTTTTCTAACATGTAGACTTTATCTGAAAAATTATAAATGTATAGTCTGTGCTAAAGCCCCTCCCATTTTACCATTGCACCAACTTCCCCAGATTGTCGAAAAATGCTTGTGATTGCCTAAAATAGATTAATCAGTAACCCTACAAGTTGCTGGTTAATCTATTTTAGGCATTGTCATCATGAATTTATGGATTGAGGGTGGTAGTTGGAGTGGCAAGACTGAGCGCCTAGTTCAGAAGTTTAGTGATTGGGCTGAAACAGATTTTGCTTACCAAGCAAATCCTCAAGCAGCATCGCAAAGAGTTTTAGCTCTCACTGTCGATTCCCAACAACGTCGCCACCTTAGCGATCGCCTGATGATTGCTACCCATGGCAGCTATCCCGTCACCGCCATAACTCCCCTTAGTTTTTTTCGTGATGAAGTGCGGTTGTTCTGGACATTGTTAGTTAAGAACCTAGATTTTAAAGCTCAGTTTCCCTTACTTCTGAGAGTTGAGAATGAGCAAGAACTTGCGAATAAGCTCTGGAAAAATCGCATCGAAACGGGAACTCTGCTAATGGAAGGGGTTGGGCGCGATCGCCTTGTACGTAGATTATTAGATTTGTTTCTATTGGCGGCTTATGGGGGGCGTGAGATCACTGAAATTCCTGCAATTTTAAATGCTGGTATCGAGACTAATGTGATCGACAATCTTGAAGATACTGAGAACAACATATTAGAACAATGGCAAGAAATTGGTGAAGCTTTACTAGAGTGGCGCAAATATTGCTGGGATCGCGGATTGCTTACCTATGGAATCATTACGGATTTGTTTGCTCATTACTTACTTCCCAATCCTCAATATCAACGGAAACTCAAAGAGAGATTTCGATATATAATTGTTGATCGCGCCGATGAGATGCCAGCGATCGCCTGTGACTTATGCAAGTTTCTGCTTAAGAATGGGGCGATTGGAATGTTTACTTTTAATCCTGATGGATCGGCAAGGTTGGGATTAGGAGCAGATCCTGAATATTGGCAAGTACTTAAAGCTGAATGCGAAATCATCAATTTACCCCATGCTGACAATACTTTGGGTGCTAAAGTCTCTGAATCAGTTCTACAAGTCGTCAACGAACCAATTTTACAATTTATTGAACCTTACGCTAACATTCATTCCATTGAATCAGTTTCACGGGCTAAGCTATTCCGTAATGTTGCCGAAACGATTGTGGAAGCGATCTCCTCTGGAGCAGTCAAAGCCAACGAGATCGCAATCATTGCCCCCGGTTTAGATAATATTGCCAATTACGCAATTATTGAAATTCTTCGCAAAAAGAATATTAAGATTACGCCCCTCGACGATCAACGGCCATTATCCTATTCGGCTCAAGTGCGATCGCTACTAACTCTAATCTCACTGGTCTATCCCAATCTCGGTCAACTGGTTAGCCGAGATCACATTGCCGAGATGTTGGTGGTAATTACTGAAGCGATCGATCCAGTGCGGGCTGGAATGCTCGCTGACTATTGCTTTGCTAGACATCCCGAAACTCCGCAACTCCTAGAAGCTGAAACCTATAATCAATGGAATCGCCTTGGCTATGCAGCCACTCAAGCCTACGAAAAATTACGGCAATGGATAGAACAACAATCGCCCAAGGATGCTCCATTATTATTTATAGATCGTGCTATTCAGGCTTTCTTTAAACCACGCAAGCTTAATTATGAACATACAGCGACTTTACAATCACTGATTGAAACTGCTCAGTACTATTGGCAACTGGGATATCGCCTCGATCTAGAAGATGCGGTCATTCTCGAAAATTTTATTCAACTAATTCGGCAAGGTACTGTCACGGCAAATCCCTATGCCCCTAATCAACCTGAAGATAGCGTAGTCCTCGCGACAATTATCCAATATCGGATGGCAAGACCAAACCCCGCACATCGTTGGCAATTTTGGTTAGATGCTAGTTCTGATCTTTGGTTACAGGGTGGAGCCGCGTCTCTATTTGGTGCGCCGCTTTTTCTTAAGGGTTGGAATGGGGAACGATGGACAATCGAGAATCAACGTGATGCCGATATGCAAAGGTTACAGAGATTGCTTAGGGATTTGCTGGATCGCACAGGCGATCGCTTATATCTCTGTCACAGTGAACTCAGCACTAATGGACAGATCCAAAACGGGGTATTACTTCCACTAATTGAGATTAGCACCACAATCTCTTCCGATGATATTCAAGAAACCATTTAAGAATTACTTGCTGCGATTAAAAGCCAAGCAGGGCAACCACGGGGCGATTGCCCCTACCTAAAAAATTTAGAACCTTGTAAGGGCTGCGCCCCCGTGCCAGCCCAAGACTTACGCAATTGATGGAAATCCTTTTACCTAACAACAGTTATGATTAGGACTTACTAGAATACAAACTACGGGAGTTATTGGTGTCAAAGTCTTTATTTGATCAGGCAAGCGAGAGACTAGCCGATGCGATCGCCCATGTGAATATTTCTGAAGATGCGATCGAGCGATTAAAATCTCCGAAAGCAAGTTTGCAGGTTTCTATTCCAGTGAGAATGGATGATGGAACCTTGAAAGTTTTTCAAGGCTATCGGGTGCGCTACAACGATTTGCGGGGACCAACGAAAGGAGGAATACGCTTCCACCCTAATGTAAATATGGATGAAGTAAAGTCCTTAGCATTTTGGATGACATTTAAGTGTGCGGCGGTAAATTTACCTTTTGGCGGCGCAAAGGGCGGCGTGGCTGTTGATCCAAAGCAGTTATCCAAGTTTGAATTAGAACGCCTTAGTCGTGGCTATATCGATGCGATCGCTGATTTTATCGGTGCAGATGTGGATATTCCTGCACCTGATGTGCAGACCAATCAGACGATTATGGGATGGATGGTGGATGAATATAGCAATATTCAACGACGGCTTTGTCCTGCCGCGATTACGGGCAAGCCGATCGCGATGGGTGGCAGTCTGGGACGCGAAACCGCAACAGGATTGGGAGCTTTTTTTGCGATTGAAACTTTGCTGCCATTGTTGAAAATGCAACGTGAAAGGACAACCGTGGCAGTGCAAGGCTTTGGAAATGTAGGTGCAGCGATCGCCGATCTGTTGAGCAAGGCAGGTTACAAAGTTGTGGCGGTCAGTGATTCTAAAGGAGGAATTTATGCTAAGCAAGGGTTAGATGTGCCGAGCATCATTAGCTATAAAAATTCGGCTCGCAGCTTTCAGGCTGTGTACTGTCAGGATTCAGTCTGTAATATTGTCGAACATCAAATCATTACCAATGAAGAATTACTCAAACTAGATGTCGATATCCTGATTCCTGCGGCGCTAGAAAATCAAATCACAGAACATAATGCTCACGAGATCCGCGCTAAATATATTTTCGAGATTGCCAATGGACCAGTCACACCTGCAGCAGATGCAATTTTAGAAAAACGCGGAATCATGGTATTTCCTGACATTTTAGTGAACGCAGGTGGTGTCACCGTCAGTTATTTTGAATGGGTACAAAATCGTAGTGGCTTGTATTGGACAATCGAAGAAGTCAACGATCGCCTGAAACACAGCATGATTGCCGAAACCTTGCGGATCTGGAAAATTGCTGACCAAAAACAAGTCTCCATGCGAACCGCAGCCTATGTCCATGCCTTGACGCGCCTCAGTGAAGCGATCGATGCTAAAGGAACAAGGGCTTATTACGCCCAATAATATCAAAACACGAAATAGCGTAGCCATTTCGTGTTTTGGTATTATTGGATTTTGTTTTTAATTCATAAAAGTTTCGCTATACTTTCATGGATTGCTGTAATACTAGAAGAATATCCAATGCTTTGCACTTGAATCCAAACAAAGAAAACGCTTGAAAGCATTGCTTAGCAATGCTTTCAAGCGTTTTTCTGTGGGTCATTTGATCGGCAATTGCTGTAAAATGGCTACGCCATTTTGTGCATTGGTATTAGACGGTTGCCGCAGTCCGCTTGCGTCTACCAGCACTCGCCGTTGCCGCACCTGTAGTAGTAACTACTTCACTATTCGCAGTCGTAACGTTACCATTACTTCCATTCTCAATCTTAGGAATCACTTTGCCGCTACCTGCTTTTAAAGTCACACCCAAAGCATTAGGCTTCGCGGCTGGAACAGGTGCAGATTGCGTAGAATTTGGAGGTGTTTGTAATAGGAACACGATTACTGGTTTGCTTTGGATTTGTTGGCGCAAGACACGGGTGAGGTCGCGCTCAAGTTGTCCACGTAAGCCAGTCCAGTCAACTTCTAGAGAACCAACATTACGAGCAAAGTTACCCCAAGAATTGGACAAGGAATTATCGATCGCCTTAGCAACTAGAGAAATAATCTGCGAATGTTCCATTGGTAGAACCACACCGCTTAGTTGAATATCAGGGGATGTGGCAAGCTTGCCATCCAGCCCAACGGATACGGCGATCGAGAAGATGCCTTCACCAGAAATCTGTTGGCGATCGCGCAATACATCACCCTTAACCATGCCATCGCGAGAAGAATCAACTAGTTCAACACCAGAGGGAACCTTATCGACAATTTTCATGTAGTCTTGGCAAACTTCAACCACATCACCATTTTCGGCAATCACGATATTTTCGCTAGGGATGCCCATTGCTTCCGCCATCCTTGCATGTTGTCTGAGCATTCTCAATTCACCGTGAGCAGGGAAGAAGAACTTTGGACGTACAAGGGCAAGCATCATCTTATGCTCTTCTTGAGATCCATGTCCTGAAACGTGAATACCTTTGTCATTACCATAAATCACATTAGCCCCTAGAGCCATCAAGCGATCAATCGTCCGCACCACAGGAATCGTGTTGCCAGGAATTGGATTAGCAGAGAAGATTACAGTGTCGCCTTGACGTACTTCCAATTGACGATGGCTGCAAAGGGACATTCTTGTCAATGCTGACATTGGCTCACCTTGAGAACCAGTAGTCAAAATTAGAATTTGATCGTCACGATAATGACGTAGATTTTGCAAAGGTTGGAACAAGTCGTCGCGGCACTTGATGTAACCAAGATTACGCGCATGGGCAATGACGTTAAGCATCGATCTGCCAACCACGCCAACTACCCGACCTTGCTTATCAGCGATATCCAAAATCATGTTCACACGATGTACAGAAGAGGCAAAGGTGGTGATAATCACTCGACCTTTTGCCATCATGATGTATTTCTCAAGGTTAGGATATACAGCCCTTTCCGAAGGCGTAATTCCAGGACGTTCAGCATTAGTAGAGTCACTAATCAAAGCCAATACGCCTTTTTCGCCATGTTCCGCAAGACGAGCAAGATCAAAGAATTCGCCATCAACAGGCGTATGGTCAATTTTGAAATCTCCAGAGTGAATCACCATCCCCGCAGGTGTATTAATGGCGATCGAGAAACTATCGGCGATCGAGTGAGTATTGCGAATGAATTCTACAAAGAAGTTAGTACCAACACGGACAATGTCGCGGGGCATAACACGGCGGAGTTCGGTACGATTTAGAACACCTGCTTCACGAAGTTTATCTTCCAGCAAAGCCATTGCTAAGCGAGGACCATAAATAACAGGAATTTCAAATTGCTTCAAATGGAATGAAATTGCACCGATATGATCTTCGTGACCGTGGGTGACGATCATACCCTTGATCTTATGTTTGTTTTCTCGCAGATAAGTCATATCAGGCAATACGACGTTTACTCCTGGCATCATGTTGTCAGGGAAAGACAAGCCCCCATCAAGGAGCATGATTTCGTCATTATATTCAAATACCCATGTATTTTTGCCAATTTCATGGAGTCCGCCGAGGGCAATGATTTTGAGTGCTGGTGCATTAGATGTAGTCATAAGTTATCTCTTGTGTAAAGTAAAAAGTAAAAGGTAAAAATTGAATATTCTGAATATTCAAGGTGATTCAATTTAATGGGTGAAGCTAAACTCTGTGGTTATAAGTACTTAGATAGAATGACTAAAAAGGTGTATTCCCCCCAAGTTCATAACTATCAGAAGTAATAAAGCTTTATGTCTCTAAATGTGAAGTTGTTAACCGTTGCTAGGAAAGAATGCCAACTTCTTGTAGTACAACTTTGAGCTTTGCTTCAAGGTCAGCATTACCAGCAACTAGAGGCGATCGCACTACGCCAGTATCTAATCCCAATAAGCGCAAAGCTAACTTGAGAGGAATCGGATTACTAGTTAAAAATAAAGCTTTAAACAAAGGAAAAAGTTGAATATGAATTTGCAATGCTTCTTGAACCTTGCCTGCGGCAAAGGATTGCATCATTGTTTGAAGTTGTTTGCCAACTAGATGGGAGGCAACGCTAACTACTCCCTTTGCACCCACCGCCATTAATGGCAATGTGAGAGAGTCATCGCCTGAATAGATCGCAAAATCGGCTGGTGTGAGGGCGCGAATTTGACTAGCTTGATCTAAATCACCAGTTGCTTCTTTAATCCCAATAATACTAGGGATCTCAGCTAGTTTGGCAACAGTCTCAGGTTCTAGTTTGCAGCCTGTGCGACTAGGAACATTATAGAGAAGAATCGGAAGCTCTGGTGCAGCTTCGGCGATCGCTCGAAAATGTTGATATAAACCTTCTTGCGGAGGCTTGTTGTAATACGGTGTTACTTGCAGTGTACCATCTAATCCGAGGTGTGCGGCTTTTTGAGTAGCCTCGATCGCTTCAGAAGTGGAATTTGATCCCGTACCTGCCATGATCTTCGCTTTACCAGCGATCGCCTGCTGTAACACCGAAAACAATTTGTATTCCTCATCCCAACTTAGGGTTGGTGATTCGCCTGTCGTACCGCACACGACAATCGTATCAGTTCCCGTCTCCACCAAATGCATGGCAAGTTGTTCTGCTTTCGTATAATCGACTTTCCCTTCTCTATCGAAAGGAGTAATCATTGCTGTTAGTAAACGCCCGAAATCGATTTCACTCATAGATACTCATAAATAGAAGCTTGCCAACTTAATTTTGCTAGCTAAATAGTGTTTTGCACTGTTTATTGGAGTTTATTAAATTAGATGAGAGACTTAGCAATCAGTAATTCGGCGATCTGAACTGCATTTAAGGCAGCTCCTTTCCGAATTTGATCGCCGCATATCCATAATTCCAATCCATTAGGGTGAGAGACATCTTGACGAATTCGCCCTACCAATACATCATCTTTACCGCTAGCATCAATCGGCATTGGGAAATAATTTTTCGTAAAGTCCTCTACCAACTCTACTCCAGATGCTGTAGCCAAAATTTCTCTAGCTTTGTCTGGGTTAAAGGGATGAGCAAACTCTAGATTAATTGCTTCAGAATGCGCTCGCAATACGGGAACCCGTACACAGGTAGCTGTGATCCGAATATCGTGATCGCCAATAATCTTGCGAGTTTCATTCACCATTTTCATCTCTTCCTCGCAATAGGAATTTTCTGTCATCGGTGAATTATGGGGGAACAGATTAAACGCAAGCGGATAGGGCAGGATCTCAGGTATAGCAGGCTCACCATTGAGTATTGCTTGAGATTGCACTTTCACTTCTTCCATTGCTCTTGCCCCTGCACCACTTGCTGACTGGTAAGTGGAGACGACGATGCGTTGGATTGGCTGCACCTGATGCAGGGGATATATGGCTACGGTCATCAAAATGGTCGTGCAGTTAGGATTGGCAATGATGCCTTTGTGCTGAAGAGCCGCTTCAGGATTGACCTCTGGCACAACTAGCGGTACATCAGGATGCATCCGAAAAGCACTGGAGTTATCAATGGAAATAGCTCCTGCCTTAGTGGCGATCGGTAACCATTTCTTAGAAATGCTTCCACCTGCGGAAGCAAGCACAATATCTATATCGTCAAAAGATGACTCAGTAACAGCCTCAATAATTAAATCTTGACCAGCAAAGGAGATCGACTTACCAGCCGATCGCTCTGAAGCCAAAAGCTTCAACTTACCTAAAGGAAAATTTCTTTCTTCTAGCAAAGCCAGAAGCTCTGTACCCACTGCGCCTGTCGCTCCAAGAATGGCAACGTTATATTTCCTACTCAATGAACCTCCAAAATAAAAACATCAAATTAGGTGGAAAACTTTTGCTAAGACGATGAAGTGACTTATGTATAGTTTCGTCATTTATGTCTTGCTTGACTATATATTAACAAACTTTCAGAATATTGCTAATTTTTTTGGCTAGGGACCTGTAAAAATTGCATCTTCAACATCTTGGCGACTGAGAGAATAGGGAAATGCGCGTTGAATTTCTTTGCCACCATAGGCATCTTGGATATAGCGCACACGGATATCTTCAACATCCATCACGATTTCTGCTTGCCATGACGATCGCGTAACACGCCAGACATTAGGATTCGACTGATCTTGGGAACATCCTTGCTCGTCTAGCCATGCTTCCAGCGCAGGCAAGGGATGATTATAGAGTGGGGTTGTAGGGGAGGGAAGCGCCATAGCAGACGAGTTTATAGGAATTGTCAAAGAATTTATGAAATGTTTTACGGGAAGTAAGTCCAAAAAACTGATACAGGTGTGATCGCTTCAGGTAAAAGGCGATCGCCTCTTAGTAGGGCAACTAAAACAACTAGTACTAAACAAGCAACTAGCGTAGCACCAATTAACAAGAGTGAAAATAGTTCACCACCAGATAATGGTCGATCAGAAGGTAAACCATCATCATCTGCCGTTTGGAGGTTTTTGGGTGTTTGTTTTTGGGATTTTACACCATTATCAAAGGTTGCGTACTGAAATCGGGAAAACTGAATACGGCGATCGTAAGCGCTGCGGCGCTCGGCATTACTAAGCGTTGCATAGGCTTCGTTAATTTGGCGAAAATTTTCAACGGCATCATCTTTAGGCAATTGGGTAGTATCAGGATGATAGAGCTTGCTAAGATCGCGATAAGCCCGACGAATATCGATTTCACTTGCCCAAGGAGTGACTCCGAGGATGGCGTAATAGGTTTTAGACATAGCACTTACAGATATAATCTACAGACAAAGCCTACAAGTAACAGCTACTTTCATTATGAAACCGATTTCAGGATTTTTAGAACCTTTGGCTCTAAAAATCCTGAAATCGGTTTCATAATTGTTCACCTTCTCAGTTGTGCTATTTTCATGCCTTGGACTCGCATTATCAGTGCTTTATTAGTTATTCCCCTCGTACTAGCGGCGATCGCCCTAGGTGGATGGGCATTCACAGCCGCATTTGCATTGCTGGTGGTTTTTGGTGAGATGGAATATTTTGCATTGGTACGAGCCAAGGAAATTGTCCCAGCCAGCAAGATCACGATATTTGTCAGTTTAGCATTGCTGATCGTTTCACAAGTAAGAGTTGATCTTGCTGATGCAGTAATCCCGATCGCGGGAACATTTATTTGTTTTTATCTGTTGTTTCAGTCACGCATCGCCACGATTTCTGATATTTCCGCATCGATATTGGGATTGTTTTATGGCGGCTACCTACCTAGCTTTTGGGTGAGGATTCGAGGGCTTGGTGATGGCACAATTTTTGAAGTCAGCGATCGCCTGCACCAGTTTGATTTCTTTAATCAATTACGCAATATCGATCAGCTTTTGTGGCTGAAAATCACTTTTCCCGTATCCTCTGGGTCCGTTTATGTAGTGATGGCCTTTTGCTGTATTTGGGCTTCCGACGTGGGAGCCTATATATTTGGCAAGGTGTTTGGGCGTACCAGACTTTCGGATATTAGTCCCAAGAAAACCGTAGAAGGGGCGATCGCAGGATTACTATGCTGCTGCATTACGGCGATTATTTGGGCTTTTAGTCTGGGATGGTATGAATGGTGGTTATCGGGTGCAATTTTAGGTTTATTAATCGGAGTTGCTGGTTTGCTGGGTGATCTGACGGAATCGATGATGAAACGTGATGCTGGGGTCAAAGATTCGGGGCAGATCATGCCAGGGCATGGCGGCATTCTTGATCGAGCAGATAGTTATGTGTTTACTGCGCCTTTGGTGTATTACTTCCTGACTTTGATTCTGCCCCTTGTCCATAAAGCTTCCTGAGCATTAACTTTTTTGCTGCTTATTGCTTAACATGAGTTCGATATAGCCCATTAGCGGCGTGCTTCGCACGCCGCTAATGGCAAAAAATGGTAAGAATCGCCTAGCGATTCTTACCATTTTTCGCTTTCGTCGAACTGATGTTTTCTTAATATCCAAGCCCAAGAAGGCGGCGCTTTGCGCCGCCTTCTTGGGCTTGGATATTAAGCTAGTCCAAACCAACCTAGATAAGTTGAAAGAATTGACTTACCAAAAAATAGTGAAATCGCGCCGCCCAAGGCTAAAAATGGTCCAAAGGGAATTGGCTGTTGTTTGCCTAAATCTTTAGTAAATATGGCAATCATTCCAACAAGAGTACCGATCGCCGAAGCAATCAAAAGTGTCAGCAAAACATTTTGCCATCCTAACCACATGCCAATCATCGCCGCAAGTTTCGGATCGCCACCACCCATCGCTTCTTTTTGTAGGAAGACTCTACCCACAATTCGCATAATGTCTAACAGCCATATACCTAGGACGGCTCCGCCGATCCCAAATAGTAACAGGGTGGGAAAAGCGAGGCGATCGCCAGTATTCATAAGAGCTAGACTAATTTGATAAATTAAACCTAATACCAAACCTGATTGCGTTAAAGAATTAGGCAATGTCATCGTATCAATGTCAATCATGGCAAGTGCTAGCAACCAACTGAGAAAGGCAGCATAAAAACACAAAATTATGACTGGTATCGAAGTTCCGAAAGATGAGGCTACACACCAAAACAGAAAAGCAGTAAGTGCTTCGATCGCAGGATAGCGCCATGACACAGGTGTATGACAATAACGACATTTTCCTTTGATCAAAAACCAGCCAATAATCGGAATATTATCGCGGGGCGCAAGTTGCCGTAGGCAATGGGGACAACGCGATGGCGGATGTAAAATTGATAAACCTGCTGGAACGCGATAAATTACCACGTTTAAGAAGCTACCAATACAGCCTCCAAGAACGATCGCTAAACATTGTAAAAATAGAGATTCAAGTAATAGCAAAGAATTAAGAAAAGTTTGTTAAATCAATAATAAATAAAAAAGAGCCAAGCATTGCTTGGCTCTTTTTTATTTATTATTGATTTATTGGTGCTTATCTAGGTAAACAAATCGTGCGTGTTACTTTGCAATTTACGCCATCATAATCGCGGCAAACTTTGCGAGCAGTGGCTTCCGCTTGCCTACTTCTAGTTGCCCAAGCAGTCCCTGCTGCACCATTGCTTCCCTCAGCGATGGACATGCAAGCATTACGAGCCCACACCATCACCTCACAATCTCCTGGAGCATTTCTACTTTCACATTCACTCAAGGCTCTATTTTCAGCAGCAGCACGAGTTCGATAATTCCAAGAATAGCCTTTGTCTTGAGTTGAAGGAGAGCGGGCGATCGCTCCAAAGCTCTGAGCTACAGCTTCTAGCGCTCCCACAGAAATTGTGGGGATGATAACAGCCGCCGCGATTGCTAAAGAATTCCAGAATCTTTTAGACATATACAATCCTCTCTAAACCATTGGTGACTCCCTATATTTTGTATATTACCCCACTAGTCATATTTTTCTTAACTTCGTTTATATATTTGTAACACCTAAGGCGAGAATTAAAGCTCGTGAAACCTTTGATTAGAAAGATTTTTAGCTGGTCTTTTAAGCAGGATTTAATTCTCAATAAAGCCATAAAAATACCCATTATTGAGAATGTACTAAGTTTTATCTGCTTAAGAATAATAAGCTATATAAAAATGTAGGGATTTGGTTTCCAAATCCTCTTTCAAGATGACATAGCAACATTATGATCGAATGATCGACCATATTTGTTCTACATAAAATAACTATATAGCTGTAGTCACTTGTATTAGGACAAATCAACACCCAGATAGTGTGAGGCGGCGCGAAGCGCCGCCTCACACTATCTGGGTTTATGTTCTAACAAGAATGGTGACAGCTATATAGCAATCCTAAATAGGTTGTGAGAGTGCGCCCCTTCGGGGCGCACTCTCACAACCCTCAAAATCTTACAACTCATTTAGGAGCGCTGTATATAGCGTTTATTAGTCTAGTGAAGACAGGGTTTGTTGCCCCGCCTTCGGCGGGGCAACAAACCTTTGTAACTCGCTTGCTTGAAAAACGCTATAGTGACGGCTATATTAAAATGTGAATGAAAGAATATTTATCCTAGGAATTAGCAATTGCTCACCAGTACCAAAAATTCATTAGTTAAGCAACTACGATCACTTGGTGAGAGTGCTAAAGATCGCAAAGAACAAGGACTATTTTTAGTAGAAGGAACTCATGCACTGACAGAGGCGATCACTACAGCTTATCCGCTTTCAATAGTTTGTTGCACCGAAAAATGGATCGCCGCCAATCCTGATTTGTATGAACAGATTGCAGGGTCTGAGGAAATCGAAAGATTAGAAATTGTCTCCGAAGAAGTACTTCAAGCGATCGCCACTACCAAAAATCCTGACGGAGCGATCGCAGCAGCACTAATGCCATTTTGCACAACATCTCGTGAAATTGCCCAAATCCATAGCTTAGGTTTAGCCTTAGAAACAATTCAAGATCCTGGAAATATTGGCGCAATCGTGCGATCGGCGGTTGCCGTAGGACTGGACGGTATGTTGGTGAGTAGTGACAGTGTAGATTTGACCAATCCCAAAATTATTCGAGCTACCGCAGGGCAATGGTTTCGTTGTGCGATGCAAACAACTGCATATATTGCTGAGGATATTCGCAAATTGCAAGCACAGGGGATAAAAGTAATTGCTACATTAGCTAATGCGCCTAAAACCTATTGGGACTATGACTTTACGCAACCGACTTTGATTTTGCTAGGTAATGAGGGTAATGGGCTATCACCAGAATTAATTGAACTTGCCGATGAAGCGGTATCAATTCCTCAGAGCGATCGCGTTGAGTCCTTAAATGTGGCTATTTGTGCAGCTCTATTACTCTATGAAGCAAAACGTCAGCGATCTTATCCCAAATCACAAAATGGCTACGCCATTTTGTGATTTTAAAACTCCTACTGGGTTTGGATTTTAATTACCGAAAGTGTGGCTACACTTTCGATAATTGGTATTAGGTCAGCCCAGCTAGGGCAAAATTAGGTTTGGATCATAGTAACGAAATTAGTATTAGTCAAACCAAATCCCAAAATGTAAGTGGCGGCGCAAAGCGCCGCCACTTACATTTTGGGGCAAAACTTACGTTGCTATATAAATTGCTGCAAAAAGCTCTGTAAACCCAAAAATCGGATTACACTTTTTTTTGAAGCAGCACATCGGAATTGCGTATGAACCTGAAAAAAATCAACTCACAAGAGTCTTCAATCCCTAATCGCTTAAACTCAGTTCCTTTACAGACCAGCCTAGATGAGCATTCGCTATTAATTGCATCTCAATCGGCGATCGAGTTACAAACAAACTTACTCAAAAGTTCGATCGCCTATGCCCAGTCCATAAGTGGCTCCCTCATTCTTAAAACTACGCTCAAATACACATTGGAAGTTCTCACCCAATATACTAATGCGGGTGAAGGAAGTATTTTTTTGATTGATGAAGATGGGGAGATTGTGGAGAGTATATTGGCTCGGAGTCCTGTAACAAAAGATCGCAAAGACTCCGTGATTTCCCAAGTTTTAGATGAGGGTTTAGCTGGCTGGACTTTTCGCCATCGACAGATCGGCATCATTTATGATGCGATGACCGATGACCGATGGGTACAGTTGCCCGATCAACCCTATGTCGCTCGTTCAGCTTTGGCAATTCCTTTAATCTATGGCATTGAGGCGATCGGGATTATCACGCTGACGCATCCTCAACCGAACCATTTTAATGAAGAGTTCGGCATGATGATGCAATATTGCATGGAAATCATTGCGGCAATAGTAGTTAATGCTCAATTACATGCTAAGTACCGTCCTTTAGATTTAGTCTAATGGGGAAGAGTTAAGGCTGTGTAAATCGTCCAGCTATCCATTAGGAGTAATAAAAGAGTAAACATTAGCAAAATTAGATACATCCAAGGTTGAGCCAGAGGACGCACGTCTCTTGTATCAATTCCTGTGCGCTCTTCAACCTGTTTGACTAATTGCGTAAAGCCAACTACCCGCATCGGCAACAAATAAGCTTGCTCTGAGTCCTTGCTGACAAAATAATAAACAATGCCACCCTGCCCAGTAATCCTTGGTTTGAGAGCTTTGATATTTTGCCAAGACAATGACCACCCCTTACGCAATAAATTTGGAAACCAGCGTGGGTAAACCAAACTAATCCCTTGATCGTCAAGAATAACGCGATCGCTTAGCGCCCCGTACAAAAACACAAACCCGATTACTAAGCCAATACTTAACCATGAGGCAGGAATCGCAGCATGGGTAAAGTTGCTCAAAAAGGGCAAAGGAGCAGTGAGCGCGGTATATAACAGTAATAAAGTAATCCGAATCAGTGGTGAAACTTTAAAGACACTACTCATATTCACTAGAGATTTTATGTTTTAGGCGATCGCAATTAACTTAACATTGTTTTTTAGGGGTAATCTGATAAATGATGAATATGATTAGTACCTCGGCATAATTAAAAACCGAAGCCCAAATATGTACCGCTCGCGCAGCGAGCGGTACATATTTGGAGGTTTAGCCTAGTTACTTTAAACATCAAAAACATTTACATACAGTACGGATGGTGTAAAACGTGGGTTGGCGTGTACGTGGCGTTCGTGGTGCAACAACAGTTGAGGCAAATACATACGAAGCCCTAGAGAGGGCTGTGCTAGAGCTTATGGAGGAGATCGAGGCACAAAATGATATTGATCCGCGCGAAATAGTAAGTGCTACTTTTTCGGCAACAACAGATATTGATGTGGTCTTTCCTGCCAAAATCGCCCGATCGCGATCGCAATGGGAAAATGTCCCACTTTTAGATGTGCAGCAAATGTATGTTGAAGGTAGTTTAGAGCGCTGTATCAGAGTATTAATTCATGTAAATACACCGCTTGAGCAGCACCAAATCAAACATATTTATTTAAATGGCGCACGTGATTTGCGTCCCGATCTTGTTTACGCTCAAATTTGAGAAAATAGAGGGAGTGCCAAGCACTCCCTCTATTTTCTAGATACAATCAGTTCAAACATAAGATAATAGCCCTATGGTCACAAGAATTTTTCTGTGTAACGAACAGACTGAGCCAGAGATTCGCGATTTCATTCGTGAAGCGATCGCCGATATCTCCGAGGGGGAGCAGTATATCGTTACGTGGAACTGCGGCAATATTCAAACGCTCAAGGCGGGCGATCGCGCTTACTTTAAGCGGATTGGTAGTGCCAATCAGGGCTATTTTGCTTCGGGGACAGTGGTTCCTGCGGATCGTGAATATCAACTCAAACTGCGATCGGCTCGTTATCGGGAACTGAGTGAAGCCTACGATATTGACTCACAAGCTAATAATTTTCGGGTATGGGTGGCTTGGGATGCCTGTGTCAACTTTGATGAGCCACTCAGGACAGATTATTTGCGCCAACTGCCACATTTTCAAGGAATGCCCCTTGAGCCACAGAGTGATGCGGGTGTATTTCGTGAAGAATATGTGCGAATGCTCGATCGCGAGTGGGAACGTCAAACCCAAAAGGCTTTTCGGGCAGGCAAGGGCATTAGTCTGATTGATGTTTACTACCGTTGGGGATTAGAGGATATTCAACAAGGTTTCCCTCAAGATGCGTTGGAGTCATTTCGGCAAGCGCTGAAACTCAACCCTAATTTTATCAAGGCATATTTGGGGCTAGGCGATGCCCATGTAAGTTTGCGGGAATATGCCAAAGCGGTGGGAGATTATGGCAAGGCTATTTCCATGCGTCCCGATAAGGCGAGGCTGGCCTATTACAAGCGTGGCGAAATTAATTTCTTGTTAGGACAGTTTCAGCAAGCGATGGCGGATTTTCAGGCAGCGATCGCCATTGATCCAAATTATGCCGATGCTCATTTTTCTCTAGGCAATACCTATTTCAAGCTTAAGAGCTACGAACAGGCGATCGCTGCCTATAGTAAAACCCTTGAGATCAGCCCTGAGCGAGATTTGGCAGTATTCCGACGAGGACGCTCCCATTATATTCTTAAGGAATTTCCTGAAGCAGTTCGGGACTTTAGCCATGCGATCGAGTTACAGCCAAGCAACGTCGATGCCTATTACTATCGCGGCTTAGCTTATTCTCAGCCTGACACTGCCGATGAAACCCTTGCAGGCGATGATTTCCGCAAAGCGATCGTTCTCTATCAAACTCAGGGTAAACCTGAAAAGGCAAAAAAAGCGAAAGAGTTGTTGGAAACCCTTGCAATTGATTCTCTGCCTAAGGCTAGACCAAGAAGCAGCTATGCGATCGGCGCTGCTGAAACTGACACCAATGCTGTTGACGATAATCCGCCCGAAATTATTGCTGAAGGGCCGCTAGCTATGTCTACGAGTACCGATAGTAGTGACGATCATGATGAAGAGACTAGCAGACTCATTATGGCGACGGAACCAATTTCTAATGAAGTCGCTATCTCTAACGCAGAAGCTGCCATATCTAATTTGACTGAAGCGATCGAAAAGATTGTTGAGGTCGAGAAGATTGTGGAAAAGGTAGTGGAAGTGGAAAAGATTGTTGAGGTTGAGAAGATTGTAGAAGTCGAAAAAATAGTTGAGGTTGAGAAATTCGTTGAAGTCGAGAAGGTCGTTGATCGCGTAGTTGAAAAGTTTGTTGATCGTGTCGTTGAGAAAGTTGTTGAAAAACCAATTCCTTTCTCCATCGAAGATCCTAGCACTGCCGAAAAACTGGCGATGATTTCGGTGATGGCGCAGTATATGCGTGAAGGCTGGATGGTGCGATCGGTAGATAAATCCCAAGTTGGATACGATCTTGAATGTACCAAAGATGATCTGAGTGAAGCAGTAGTAATTAAGAGCTTTACCAGCGATCGCGAGTCCTTTGCAATTTCGGCGATCGAGATTGAAAATGCCCGTAGCAACAAGGATTTTGTATTGTGGGTAGTCAGTGGTGCTGCCGAAAGTCCTGAATTACGCTGTCTGCGCGGACGGGAACTATTCGAGCAATTCGACCTCGATCCTCTCGCCTTTGCTGCTAAAGTCCGCCAAGCCGCAGTTCAACTAGAGTTTGCCCCAGTTGCCCTAGAAATGCCACAATTTGAGTAGCCATTTTGTGTTTTTAAAATCCTTATGGGGTTTGGTTTTTAACTAACGCGAACGAGAAGTCCCGCACTCTATCCGTATACAAGGATGAGTGACGGGATGAAAGTGAGCCAGAAACAAATTGAGCGATTCTCGAATCAATAGAAGTTATCTATGCTATAATTAGCTTATCAGTATTCTACAATCTTGATAAATGTATAAGGCGTA
>NZ_JAYGIF010000108.1:0-47784 GCF_034931345.1 Pseudanabaena sp. CCNP1317
TCACAGAAGATTCGCGTGATATCCAAGTGCGATACGATACTGTTCATATTGCTGAGGCTTTTAGTTTGTCAAACCTAGTCTCAGCTTTTCTTTTGCTTTTGTCTACTCCGTCGAACTGACGTTAATTATAGTGAGCTACTTAAACCAAAAACAGACCCTTATCTGCTAAAAAAAATCTGGTTGTGCTGTTAGTGATTTCGCTATAGCAATCAAAGGTTTACTTGAGACATAAAACCCAAAATATAAGTAGCGGCGCAAAGGTGATTTCGCTATAGCAATCAAAGGTTTACTTGAGACATAAAACCCAAAATATAAGTAGCGGCGCAAAGCGCCGCTACTTATATTTTGGGTTTTGTTTGTTCTATCTAACTGGAGAATTATTTAAGAGTGTCAGGATCGACTCCAATCGATCTTAAATAATTTGCTAGTTTTTCTTTTTGTTGACGTTCTTGATCGGCGATCGCCTCGGCTTGTTGTTGGGCTAAAGCTGCTTGCTCAGCGATCGCCTTTTGCTGATCGGCGATCGCTTCAGCATTTAATCGCGCCTGTTTTTCCGCGATCGCCCTTTCATCGCCTGTTAGTAATAAATTGCCAGACTCATCCCACCAGCGCAACCAAGATACACCATTCTCTAAGATCATCCCCAGTTCTACACCCATTGGCAAAATAGAGTAATGCCCGCGTTGATTAGGTTGCATCTTGGCATAGCGACCATTAATCAATTGATATGCCTCAATATTGTCTCTAAATCCGTCAAAAATCACATAAAAGGGAATCCGAATTGCTTGTTCGTAAACCCAGAATTTACCTGCTTTTTCAGTTTCACTGGGCGGTGTTGTATCTCTTTCTTCGGCTCCATTTCCAGACACAAATTCAATGGCAATCAATGGCGCGACATACTCTTTCCATAAAACATAAGAACGGCGATATTCACCATCCAACATCGGCAGCACATTCGGCACATAAAACCAGTCAGGGGCTTCGGCTCCCTTTTCAGGTGGTTCCATGAGCCGCCAATAAATGCCGCTATCTTGACCGATGCAATAGCGTCCATCGGGATGCAATTTTTCGAGAATTGGAGTGATCGAGCTAGTTAAAACAATACTTTGTGGGTGTTCCTGAAAGTTTTTCACAAAGGTTCCGTCTGAGTCTGGTAGTTGCTTATGATCGGGGAGGGTAAGGGTTGCAGGGGGGACTGTTGGGGAATCAGTGGCTTTAATCGGTGCTTCTATGATTTGCATAGTAACTCCCTAGAGATATGCTGGGTTGATTTTAGCATGAGGTGCTATGGGTAATAGGCGATCGCACACCTAGCAACCTGTTAAAATCGATATGGAATTGAAAGCAGCCTCATCCATCAGTCGGGAAAAACTGTTGGGATTTAATCACTTTACGCAAACTGCTAGTTATACCAATTCACAAAAGTGTTGCAATACTTTTGTGAATTAAAAACTAAACCCAGTAAGGTTTTTAAAAACAAAAAATGGCTACACGCCATTTTTTGTTTTGGTATTAGCCTACTTATTGACCTTAGATTATGTGAGATTATTAATTTTTCACGACTCAAAAAGCCTTGCAAAGCAAGGCTTTTTGAGTCGTGAAAAACAAAAATAAGCCGATGATGAGATTTGAACTCACGGCCTGCTGATTACGAATCAGCTGCACTACCCCTGTGCTACATCGGCGAGTTATTAAAAAAGCAAGTTAAACACAGGTTTTTTGCGAAACTTATTATACCATCATCACACACTTTGCTGAGCCTAAAAATTTGCTACACATAGTAGTAGCAATTCTCATTATAAGACTGATTTTAATGTTTCCAGCGCCAAAGGCACTGGAAACATTAAAATCAGTCCTTTGAAAAACCGCCAACGACGGACTTTTAAAAATTTTTCTGGTTTTTACAGCAATTGCTGATCAAACGAGCCACAAGAAAAAAATTGAAAGCGTTGCAAGACAACGCTTTCAATTTTTTTCTTGGTTTGGGTTTGAGCGCAAAGCGCTGTACTACAGATGCTATTTCTGCAATCGTTTTAGTTCATCCTGTAAAGCTTGAACTTTGCTCTTAAGAGAATCCACATCGTTGACAGGTTGGCTAGAATTAACTTCTTCCTCATCATCAATGGAAATTGTGCGGGGGGTATCTTTGCCACTAGGATTTGGTGAGTTTTGTGATTCGCTGATCGGCTTTTGAGAATTACGCACCAGATCATCTACAAATTTTCTTGCTTCTTCGGTAGTCATTTCACCGCGTTCAACTAGCTCATCGGCTAACTTGCTAGCCTGTGTGCGGAGTTCCCCCAGAGTTTCTCCTGCTTTCTCACCTGCGACAGTCGCCAAGCCTAGACCTAGATAAAATGCTTTTTGGACGATGCCACCAAATGGATTCATTGCCATTACTCCATAAAATTTTATAGTGTAGAAGTTTTAATTTTACCGTAAGCAGAATTAAAACTCAAAACCTTTACTGTGCTTGTTTTGTTGTTTTGCGAACGAGTATGTACGCATTTGCAAAACGCTATAGTTATACCAATTCATAAAAGAGTCTTCACGCTTTTATGAATTGAGAACCAAAACCAGTAAGGGTTTTAAAAACACAAAATGGCTAAACCATTTTGGTATGAGTATGCACTTGGTAAAGTGCTGCCTATGCTAACTATCATATCGCGATATTATGAAATTCCCCAATTGGCTATCACAACGCTCAGTGCAGAAAAAAAGTGAGATCGCCTTAATTTTTAAATCTACGATCAGCCAAAAATCAGAGTATTGGACTTACTCTCAACTAGAAGAGGATGTTAATTACTGGGTAGATTACTTGCAAACCTTGGGGATAAAAGCAGGCGATCGCGTTGGTTTGTTACTAACTAATCAACCTAGATATATCATGCTTGTTCATGCCTTAGTTAGGTGTGAAGCCATAGCTGTTTTTCTGAATATTCGCCTCACTACTGAGGAAATACGCTGGCAAATAGAAAATAGTCAGACCAAATATTTAGTTTGCGATGAATTTACTCAACTGACTGCTAATCATTTAGGAAGTCAACTCAAGGAGTTAGTAGTTGAGAATTGCCCTCACCCCCCAGCCCCCTCTCCCAGAGGGAGAGGGGGAAGAGACATGTTCCCCTCTCCCTCTGGGAGAGGGGTTAGGGGTGAGGGCTTAATTAATCTAGAAAAAATACAAGGTATCTTCTATACATCTGGAACAACGGGCAAGCCTAAGGGAGTGACCTTAACTTATAGCAATCACTTCCATAGCGCGATCGCCTCAGCTTTGCAGTTAGGTATTAATCCAGATGATAACTGGTTGCTGTGTATGCCTCTATTTCATGTAGGAGGTTTGGCGATCGCTTGGCGCAGTGTAATTAATGGAACGACGATTACGCTGTTGCCCAAATTTGAAGAGCAGGAAGTACTGGAGGCGATCGCTTTTGAGAAGGTGACAATCATTTCCCTTGTGCCAACGATGCTAACTCGTTTACTGCAACATCCCAACTGGCAAAATTTGCAGAAATTACGAGCAATCCTATTGGGGGGCGCACCTACGAGTTCAGAACTGATTGATCGCTGCTTGCAATCGAATTTGCCGATAATGCCGACCTATGGCATGACGGAGACAGCTTCCCAGATTACGACACTATTACCCCATGAAGTTGCTATAAAGCGAGGCTCATCGGGGTTACCACTTTTCGGAAATCGTCTGCGAATTGTGGATGAACATCAACAGGATCTTGAGGTTGGGGTGATCGGTCAAATTCTAGTTCAAGGATTAAGCGTGATGGGTGGCTATCTCCATCATGCTGATGATAAGGCAATTCGAGATGGTTGGTTTTATACAGGAGATTTGGGCTATCTCGATCGCGATGGATATCTGTATGTCGTCAGTCGTCGTTCTGATTTGATTATTAGTGGTGGTGAAAATGTTTATCCAACTGAAATTGAGTCGATTTTATTAGCACACCCTGCAATCGCCGAGGTCTGTGTGGTGGGCTTAGGCGATCGCGAATGGGGGGAAATAGTTGTGGCGGTAATTGTTACTGAATCTCAATTATCACTGGCAGAAATTAGAAGCTTTTGTGAGCAGAGGTCTCTAGCTAGATATAAGTTACCCAAATCAATCTACATTTGGGAATCTTTGCCAAAAGCAGCCTCTGGCAAGTTATTGCGCCAAGAAATTCGCGATCGCATAGCAAAATCATAACTGTTGTGCGATCCATTTGGTGTAACCTTCAAATGCGCCTTCCAAATCTCTAAAACCTTCTCTAATAAGTAGCTCACCATCATTAAAACCTAATACCAGAAGTTGCCCCGCCTGCATAGCGAGTGGGGTAGCTTCTGGTATTAGGTTTGAGCGCAAAGCGCTTTAGAAACCATTTAAGAATTGTCTAGATCCCCACCAGCCCCCCTTTTTAAGGGGGATTGAGGGGGATCTTTTAGAGCTTTTAACCGCAGAAAGTAATTCTTAAATGGGTTCTTAAACTAACGTCAGTTCGACGAAAGCGAAAAATGGTAAGAATCGCTAAGCGATTCTTACCATTTTTCGCCATTTGCGGCGTGCGAAGCACGCCGCAAATGGCTATATCGAACTCACGTTAAACTAAAAACCTACTTTGCTATACCAAACCCTATACTTTTTGATGGTATAGCAACGCAAAAGATAAATAGGACAAATCAAAACCAAAAAGACGAGTGGCGGCGCTTCGCGCCGCCACTCGTCTTTTTGGTTTTATGTCCTAAGCAAAACTTACATTGCTATATATAGAAAGCTTGGTCAGGGCTTAGTTATTAGCCATTGGATCACAGGTCTCATCGGCTTCCAACCTAGAAAAGAACCGATCGCTTCAGCACGACTGATCGAAATCTGGGTAAGTGTGCCACCATATTTTTGCTGCCACTGGAATAATTTCTGCTCACCCTCAAGGGTGACTACATTTGCTACCAAACGCCCCTGCGATCGCAGATTTTCCCAGCAAGTCTCAAACAATTCGGGAACAGTCGCACCACCACCGATAAAAATAGCGTCAGGAGTTGGTAAACCTTGTAAAACTTCAGGAGCTTTGCCCTTAATAATTTTGAGATTTGGCGTGCCGAGGGCAATCGCATTTTCAGCGATGAAATGGGTACGAGATTTTTCGATAGCGATCGCTTGACAACGAGGATGGCTTCGCATCCATTCAATCCCGATAGAACCGCACCCAGCACCGACATCCCAGAGTAATTCGCCAGCATTAGGCGCAAGCGTAGATAGGGTGATTGCTCTAACTTCCTGCTTAGTTAACTGTCCATCATGGTAAAAAGCATCATCGGAAAGCCCTACCATTCGCGATAGAATTTTTGCATTAGGACTAGGAATACATTCCACGGCGATCGCATTAAGATCGGCTAATTCAGGCAAGTTCTCAAATTGACTAGCGACTGTAGAAATAATGCGTTCTTTACTTCCGTTGAGATGTTCTAAGATCGTAATTTTGCTATTGCTGAAATGGCGATCGCAGAGTGTTTTTACTACAGTTTGAGGAGTTTCTTTATCTGAACTAAGGATTAGAAGTTTTGCATTTGGATAAATATAGGCTTGCAAAAGTGAGGCGCGACGACCGCACAGGCTCAGAGTTTCAACTTCATTTAGCGACCATCCTAATCGCGCACATATGAAACTAAAGGTGGAAGGGGAGGGAATAATTACAATTTCCTCAATGGGAATTCTTTTTAACAAAGTAGTGCCAATGCCAAACCAAAGGGGATCGCCACTGGCTAGGACACATACAGATTTACCGCGCAAATTAATAATTTGCTCAATGGTAGACTCAATGGGCGAAGACCAAACTATACGCGATCTCTGATCCTCTAGTAATTCAGGCAACATTGCTAAATGGCGATCGCCACCTACTAAAATCTCAGCAGCATCAATTAGCGATCGTGTCACGGAGCTTAGTCCTAATACACCATCTTCACCAATACCAATAACCGTAATCCATCTCTTGTAAGTCATGTGAATTATATTTCATTAAAGTCAGTTCGACGACAGCGAAAAATGGTAAGAATCGCTAAGCGATTCTTACCATTTTTCGCCATTTGCGGCGTGCGAAGCACGCCGCAAATGGCTATATCGAACTCACGTTTCATTAGGGTTAGGCAGAGCTAAATAGGTGGGGAAAAGAGCAATTTGAATGATGTTACGTGGAAAGCTGAAATTGGGGGTTGGAGACCAAGCCCCTACTTTTACATATATGTAGGGATTTGATCTCCAAAATCTCTTTTAAGATGTCATGGAAACATGATGACGATCTTTTCTACGTAATACCAAATCACAAAATAGCTACATCATTTTGTGATTCTATTTTTATTCTAAAGTCTTTACTGGGTCTAGCTTTTAATCCATAAAAGTGTTGCCACACTTTTACGGATTGGTATAACATCAGTATTTGAGTTTGACTTCTGATGATTGATGAAATGGTAATTGCGTGGTTACGGAAGTTCCATCGGTATTAAACAAGTCACAGGAAATGGGAAGGCGGCTAATGTTTTTGTTACTACCAATCACCACGATCGCCGATCCTTTGAAGAGCTTTTGGTTGGGATCGGGGTTAATTTCAAACTTTTGGTCATGACTAACCGCGATCACATTTACGCCATAGTGTCCACGTAGCTTGAGTTCGAGAATCGTTTTACCGTCAAATTCTTCAGGAACCATCACTTCGACAATACTATTATCTGGATCGAGTTCAAAGCGTTCTAGAATTCCTCGCTGCGTGAGCGATCGCGCCAAAGCCCTTCCCATTTCCGCTTCAGGATACACAACAAGATCGGCTCCCACTTTTTTGAGCAATGTACCATGAATTTCTGATGAAGCCTTGGCAATTACATGTTTTACCCCTGCTTCTTTGACATTGAGGGTAGTAATAATACTCTCTTCTAGAAAATTACCGATCGCTACAATTACCGTATCAATTTCAAGAATGCCCGATTCTTTGAGAGCAAGTGGATTAGTAGAATCTAACTGAATACAATGGGCTGCTAGGTTATTGGCTCGAACGTTACAAACACTCTCTTCATCTTTATCAGCAGCTAATACTTCATGCCCCAATCGATCAAGAGTAGAACATACCGATCTTCCAAATCGACCTAAGCCAATCACAGCAAATTGCTTATTCTCGTGGCGCAGACTGCGAAAAAAACTCAAAGAAGATATATCCACAAAATTTTCCTGTATTCTGCATTGTGATTTAAGTTTGGATTTTGTTAATAGCATTGCTACGCAATGCTATTAACAAAATCCAATTTTACATATTACTCAAGGGATTGCTTAGAGATTGTTTGAGAAGTCAATATAAAATTTTTGAGCTAGAGCCAATGTTTACGCCCCCTAAATCCCCAAATTCTGGGGAGCTTTAATCTGGTCTCCTCCAGAATTTGGGGGGCTAGGTGGGCTAAAGCAAAACTTCTCAAACGCGCTCTTAGCTAAGCTTTTTGCAAGTCAACCTACTAACATTGACTCTTGAGGATATTTGATCAGACTCGGACGAGTATCCGTAAAGATCGCCGCCATTAGCAACAATACGCCAACTCTCCCAATATACATGGTTGCAATTATTATCAGTTGCCCAGACCAAGACAAAGAGGATGTAATCCCTGTTGATAAGCCCACTGTCGCAAAAGCTGAAGTTGATTCAAACAGGATATTAATAAAGCTAATATTGCGATCGGTCAGCGATAGCAACCCTGTTGAACAGATCACGGTAAATAATGAACCTACAGCTACGCCCACAGCCTTTAAAATTAGACCATTAGGAACTTGGAGCTTGTACATCGTTACCTCGTCTCGCCCCTGCAAAGCCGCTCTTGTGCAGCTAGCTAAAATTCTTGCCGTCGTGGTTTTAATGCCGCCACCCGTACCACCGGGGCTTGCCCCAATAAACATCAGGGCGATCGTGATAAATAGCCCAGTGACTGTCATTTTGCCATTATCAATCGTATTAAACCCAGCCGTGCGCGTAGTTACCGACTGAAACCAAGCACCAATAATCTGATCAAATAATGGCAATTTACCTAAGGTTTCACTATTACTAAACTCCGTTAACCAGAAAAATAAAGTTCCAAACAACATCAAGGCGATCGTAGTAGTAGTAACTACACAAAAAGTTAGGCTAAAGGAGATATATTCGCGATCGCGTGAAAATTTGGGTCTTAACCATAGATATCCTTCTAAAATTACTTGATAGCCAATGCCACCAAAAATAATCAGCAGCCCGATAATAATGTTGACACTAGGGATGTTTACATAGCCCATGAGGCTATCGGAAAAGAGGCTAAATCCTGCATTGTTAAAAGCACTAACGCTATGAAAAAGCGCTTGCCAAACGCTCTCCTGAAAACTCATGCGCTGATTAAAAATGGGGATTAAGGCGATCGCACCCGTTAGTTCTAGGAGGAAGGTAACGGCAATAATTGACTTAACAAGTTGCCTTGCCCCACGAATTCCCTTTGTATCCAAAGACTGTTGTAAGGTAATTTTATCGCGCAAACTAAATTTGCGTCCGATTAGGATTAACAGAATTGAAGTAGCTGTCATATAGCCCAAGCCACCAATCTGAAATAACAGCATTAGGAATATCTGTCCCCATAGTGAATAAAATTTACCCACATCGACCACTGATAAACCTGTGACACAGACCGCCGAAGTGGATGTAAACAGGGAGGTTATGGGATTAGACCAAGTACCACTGCTAGAGGATATGGGCAACATCAATAAAAATGCCCCGAAAATGATTACAGCGACGAAGCCAAGACAAATTGTTCTAGCAGGGTTCACGTTGATTCCGCAAATAGATCCAGAATTTACAAAATTAATTCTATAGCGTTCAGACCTATGGCAATGCAAGTTTTCACAACCCAACTAAGAATGGCGACTCTAAGAGCCGCCATTCTTAGTTAACGTCAGTTCGACGAAAGCGAAAAATGGTAAGAATCGCTAAGCGATTCTTACCATTTTTCGCCATTTGCAGCGTGCAAAGCACGCCGCAAATGGCTATATCGAACTCACGCTTAGTTATAGCAATGTAAGAGATAGCTCGGACAAAAATCAAAACCCAAAAGATGAGTGGCGGCGCGAAGCGCCGCCACTCATCTTTTGGGTTTAATTTCCTAAGCAAAACTTACATTGCTATAGGTTGTGATTTTAGGGTTGTAAAAGCACAAAAGTGTACCCACACTTTTGTGAATTGGTATTAACCATACTCAGTAACCGAAGGGCAAGATCAGATAAGAGTGTTACGATCGCTACATGCAAATAAAGGGTAAATACAGGGACTGAAACTCATGAAATACTACACATTTGGCAATAATTTTCCCAATGGCGGTGGTGGAGGCGATCGCTGGTCAGGTGTGCGCTTTTGGCTGACAACTATGCTTGTTTTTTGGGCATTTAGTGCGATCGGGCTAGGCTGGTTGGTTAACTCCTTCTTCATCTTGATTGGTCTAGTTACAGTTGTCCCTATAGTTGCCTTTTTTGGTTTGCAATGGTGGATTAAGCGCAGCATCATTACCGCAGATTGTCCTGTATGTGCTGCAACTTTTAATGCATCGAAGTCCAGTCAGTTTCAATGCCCTAGCTGCGGCGAGCCCTTGCAAGAACAGCAAAATAAATTTGTGCGGCTTACCCCACCTGGCACGATTGATATTGATGTCCAAGTCATTGACTAATCAGTGTTTTACACTGAACAAATTTTTAAAAAGCAAAAGGATGCGCGAAGCGCATCCTTTTGCTTTCTATAGCGCTCGTTGTGAGAGTGCTATAGGTATGGATTAAAAACCAAACCCAGTAAGGGTTTTAAAAACACAAAATGGTGTAGTCATTTTGTGTTTTGGTATAAAATACTGTTAGCTGTATATTTAGCATTTAGCCTAGGATGTCACCATGCCCTTGATTGCAACCGATAAAATTGTAAAAGACCTAGAGAAAGCAGGTGCTTTAGCAATGCGCGTTCCTCCAGAAGGTGGTTATGAAGGTCGCTACCAACTGCGCTTGAAGAATGCAGGTTATGAAATTCTCTTTATTACGGCGCGTGGTTTAGGCGATATAAGTAGTTATCTGACGGATGTTCATGGTGTGCGTCCTTCTCACCTTGGCAAAACTGAAATACGCACATATTTCATCCCTCCTGCAATCCAATTTCGCCTCAATGCTTTACCCGCAAAATCTAAGGGGCTAGTTGTGTGGCTGATCGAAGGTAAGTATCTCTCCAAGGAAGAGCTAGAGACCCTCAGCCAGATTCCCGATCGCGATCCGCGTGTAAAAATCGTGATTGAAACCGCAAGCGATCGCCAAGTCACTTGGCAACCGCTTAAGCAAGCAGTTGCTGCCTAGCTTTTTAGTCAAAAAAACAATAGAGAGTTGCGGCGCTTTACGCCGCAACTCTCTATTAAGCGATTATCCAAAAATCATGAACTGGTTCACATCAATTAGCAAAGGTTTAAGGATTGATCGCTTAGCAAATGTCGTTACAGATTCCCTTTGGCAAGCCAATTGTCCATTATGCAAACGTCCCGCCGATCGCATTTTATGTAAAGACTGCGATCGGCAAATTACTGCTTATCAATCACCAGACTTCTTTCAAAAAGATCATCCTATCGCTCCAGAGATTCCACTTTATAGCTGGGGAATTTATGACGGCACATTGAAGCGGGGCATCGCTGCTAGCAAATATGAAAATCATCCTGAAATTATGGAACTGATCGCCGAAAAGATCGCCGAAAGATGGAAGCGATCTCCAGATGCTAGGAAATTTTCCCAAAACTTTAAAAACCTTGCAGTGATTCCGATTCCCCTGCATGACAACAAATTAAAATCGCGAGGATTTAACCAAGCTGAAATTCTTGCCCGTCGTTTTTGTGATCTGACTGCAATGCCATGCGCTCCCCAACTGTTGCAACGGGTCAAGGATACTAAGGCGCAGATGCAAACCAAGACTATCCAAGAGCGTGAGCAAAATTTATCTAAAGCCTTTACAGTTCCCTCAGCCCAAGTTTCTAAGCAGACAAACTCGCGATCGGTCATCCTATTTGATGATATTTACACCACTGGCGCAACTATCCGCGAAGCGATCGCCACCCTTGCCATCAGTAAAATGACAGTGCGCGGTGTAATAGTAATTGCACGCCCACAATTTAAAAGCTAAAAGCTAAAAGCTAAGCGCTAAAAGCTAAAAGCTAAGCGCTAAAAGCTAATTATGAAGTTCCAGTTCAGATTTCATCTTCTCAAGAGTGATGTTCATCTGATCAAACATCTGCTGAGGCGTAATCCCAAAATTACCTAACTGGTTTTCCAATTGCTTGAGGGTCATCTGCGCCATAAAGTCATCGGACAATTCAAACCTCTTCATGAAAATTTTATAGCGATCCATCATCTCTTCCATTTTTTCAATAAAGAGAATTTTGCCTTCGCGATCAAACTTGCCATAACTACCACCAAGCTGAGTTAAGGCTTGATAGTCTTGAAAGAGATTGCGGGCTTCATGTTGAACAATTTCAGAATCAAAAAATGCCATTTTAATGCTCTGCTTTATTTACATCTATTCTAATTTTACAAGCTAGGTCAACTTTACAGAAATTAACCAAAGTGGGGATATCACTATAAAAAGCCGAAAGAGTACGACAGTGCAAAGCAACGTCATACTCTTTCGGCTTTTTTGTTATGGTCAGCACCTGCGGCGCTGGGCATAAAGTTGTTGTTTTGCAAGAACTTTATGGCTCAAGTCATAATTGGCACTGCTCGCTCGCGTTTTCGCGGCAAAAATCTAACTGAAACTCGCTTTAAGTCAAATTTGTCTTCTAGCTCGTGAACATAGTCTACGGCTTCGCCCTCATGTTCGCGATTGTCAAGGGTTTCTAATAGGGTAAGAATTTCGTTGTCTAGTCCGGGTTTACCGATGAATAAGTGCATCAGAGTTTCGCAATTATCATCATCAGGGTAAATCGGAATGTAGTAAATGTAAGGGGTATCCATAAGCTCCATAATAATGCGTGGATTCAGTCACACTTTAATTTTTTGCAATCTAAACTTTTGTAAATCTTAGATCGTAGTTATGGCGGTTAAACCAACTGCAACAAAGATACAACATTGCATTAAGTAGCTGGGCATAATTAAAAACCAGAGTCAAAAACTATGGCACACGCGCAACGTGCGCCGTAGTTTTTGGGTTTTTATATTTAATTGCGCCTAGCTACTTAAAGCGTAAACTAGGAAACTACAATAGAAATACAAAAACACGCCAAATCAGCGTAGGCGATCGCTTACGCATTCAAAGTGCGATTTATTTAATCATGCTCAACCCAGACCCAAATTCGATTCAACTCACCCAAGATGACTATGAGCGCTACTCACGCCACCTGATCTTGCCTGAGGTTGGCGTAGAAGGACAAAAGCGCCTCAAGGCTGCCAGCGTACTGTGTATCGGTACGGGTGGCTTGGGTGCGCCCTTGTTGTTATACCTTGCTGCCGCAGGGATCGGACGTATTGGCATCGTGGACTTCGATGTGGTGGATACCTCCAATCTTCAGCGTCAAGTCATTCATGGCACTAGCTGGGTCGGTAAACCCAAGATCGAATCGGCAAAAGCGAGGATCTTGGAAATTAACCCCCATTGTCAAATTGATTTGTACAATACGCAGCTATCTTCAGCTAATGCATTGGAGATCATGGCTCCCTATGACATTGTTGTGGATGGTACGGATAACTTTCCGACGCGCTATCTCGTCAATGATGCCTGTGTATTGCTAAATAAGCCTAATGTCTACGGCTCAATTTTCCGCTTTGAAGGACAGGCTACTGTCTTCAATTATGAAGGTGGTCCCAACTATCGCGATCTCTATCCAGAACCACCTCCTCCCGGATTGGTTCCCTCCTGCGCTGAAGGTGGCGTTTTAGGGATTCTCCCTGGAATCATTGGGGTGATCCAAGCTACTGAAACTGTCAAGATCATTCTAAGACAAGGAAATACTCTGAGTGGGCGTTTGTTGCTTTACGATGCCTTAAAGATGACTTTCCGCGAACTCAAGCTGCGTCCTAACCCAGTCCGTCCTGTAATCGAAGAATTGATTGATTACCAGATGTTCTGTGGTATTCCTCAACAAAAAGAGACTGAAATGGAATCACAAAAAGCGATCGCTGAAATTACAGTTAAAGAACTCAAGGACATCATTGATGCTGGTGCATCAGATTATGTGATTATTGATGTCCGTAACCCTAATGAATGGGAAATTGGCAGAATTCCGAACACTGTATTAGTACCTTTGCCAGAAATCGAAAATGGTAATGGTGTAGAGAAGGTTAAGGCTCTGCTAAATGGTCATAAGCTGATTGCCCATTGCAAGATGGGTGGGCGATCGATGAAGGCTCTTGGCATTCTCAAGCAGGCTGGCATTGATGGTATCAATGTGCAGGGTGGTATTAATGCATGGAGTGAGCAGATCGATCCTTCCATTCCGAAATACTAACTGTCTAGGTAGATATAGCGCTCCTAAATGAGTTGTAAGATCTGGCTATGAGATTGCGCCCCAAAGGGACTCAATCTCATAGCCTATTGAGGATTGCTATAGGTGCAAGTAACTCATGTTACGTAGAAGTTTTTTTTATTGGGAGAAGAGAAAGGCTTATTGGGGCTTGGAGACCAAGCCCCTACCTTTCAAATATGTAGGGATTTGGTCTCCAAATCCTCTTTGACCCTACCTTTCAAATATGTAGGGATTTGGTCTCCAAATCCTCTTTTAGGGTGATGTTGTCAGGTTTAGGGCAAAGCATTACCGAATTAAAATGGTCTAAAAATTTCTAAATTGTTGCGGTAATGCTTTGCCCCTTCAGGATTTTGTCCATTCGCCAATTTATCAATATAGATATTTCTGGTAAAGGTGAGTCAGCCAACCTTTCGGCTTCCCTACTAAAATAGCTGACTCGGTTTGATATTTGGATGCTTCCGCACCACAGGCATAGATCTGGACTTCCATAACGTACACTTGATGCATTCCCACGTATAGCTAAATGTGGGTAAGTAAAAGGAAACTATAGCAATACAAGAGATGGCAGGACTAATCAAAACCCAAAAGATGAGTGGCGGCGCGAAGCGCCGCCACTCATCTTTTGGGTTTTATGTCCTAAGCAAAACTTACATTGCTATATAGGCTAAGATCTTCGACTTTTGTGTGACAAGCAAAACTAATTTATGATTACAAAGAAAAAGCAAAGGAGACTAACTGTTGCGTATTAATTTTGATGTTTAACTATTTAGGCTTCAGCCGCTAACTATGCCAAGTCGTTCCATAAATTTTGAACAAGGGCGTTATTACCATGTTTACAATCGGGGCAATAACTGCCAACCAATATTTTTTGACAAGGAAAACTACCTATATTTTTTGAGGTTGTCTCGTTACTATTTGGTTGATGAGCATATCTCAATTTTGGCTTATTGCCTGATGCCTAATCACTATCATTTCTTGGTGCAATGTAATGGAGGTAATCTATCGGAAGCCATGAAACTATTGTCCCTTACCTATACCAAGAGCATAAATAAGCGTTTTAATCGTGTTGGCTCACTCTTTCAGGGAAGGTTTAAGGCGATTTTGGTTGATTCTGATGAGTATTTGGTACATTTAGTTCGTTATATTCACCTTAATCCAGTTAAGGCTGATTTGGTGAAGTCTGCTTCGGAATGGGAGTTTTCTAGTTTTTGTGAATATGCAGGCATTAGAAGAGGAAGTTTGCCTTCAATAGAGTTCGTTCGTTCAATGATTGGTTCAGATGAGGAGTATTTTTCTTTCCTAAATGAATGTAATCTTCCTTCAATTCCTCAGTTGATGGCTTTGATGTTAGATGAATAAATAGGATATCGATAGATAACTGTGGGGGATTCAGATCCCCGACTTCTTTTGTAAACTTGCAAGCTATCTTTGATGATGTAGAAGAAGTCGGGGATCTTGGCTTTAGGTGGGCGCTTTGTGGATGGTAGTGGGGTTTCAGATCCCCGACTTCTTTTGTAAACTTGCAAGCTATCTTTGATGATGTAGAAGAAGTCGGGGATCTTGGCTTTAGGTGGGCGCTTTGTGGATGGTAGTGGGGGATTCAGATCCCCGACTTCTTTTGTGAACTTGAAAGCTATCTTTGATGATGTAGAAGAAGTCGGGGATCTTGGCTTTAGGTGGGCGCTTTGTGGATGGTAGTGGGGATTCAGATCCCCGACTTCTTTTGTGAACTTGAAAGGTGTTTGTGATAGCGTAGAAGAAGTCGGGGATCTTGGCTTTAGGTGGGCGCTTTGTAGATGGTAGTGGAGATTTAGATCCCCGACTTCTTTTGTAAACTTGCAAGCTATCTTTGGTGAAGTAGAAGAAGTCGGGGATCTTGGCTTTAGGTAGCCGATTTGTGGATGGTAGGGGAGATTTAGATCCCCGACTTCTTTTGTGAACTTGCAAGCTATCTTTGATGATGTAGAAGAAGTCGGGGATCTTGGCTTTAAATGAGAGCTTGGTGGATGGTAGTGGAGATTCAGATTCCCGACTTCTTTTGTAAACTTGCAAGCTATCTTTGATGATGTAGAAGAAGTCGGGGATCTTGGCTTTAGGTGGGCGCTTTGTGGATGGTAGTGGGGTTTCAGATCCCCGACTTCTTTTGTGAACTTGAAAGGTGTTTGTGAAAGCGTAGAAGAAGTCGGGGATCTTGGCTTTAGGTGGGCGCTTTGTAGATGGTAGTGGAGATTTAGATCCCCGACTTCTTTTGTGAACTTGAAAGGTGTTTGTGAAAGCGTAGAAGAAGTCGGGGATCTTGGCTTTAGGTGGGCGCTTTGTGGATGGTAGGGGGGATTCAGATCCCCGACTTCTTTTGTAAACTTGCAAGCTATCTTTGATGATGTAGAAGAAGTCGGGGATCTTGGCTTTAAATGGGAGCTTGGTGGATGGTAGTGGAGATTCAGATCCCCGACTTCTTTTGTAATTTTGAAAGTTGTCTGTGATAGCGTAGAAGAAGTCGGGGATCTTGGCTTTAGGTAGCCGATTTGTGGATGGTAGGGGGGATTCAGATCCCCGACTTCTTTTGTAAACTTGCAAGCTATCTTTGATGATGTAGAAGAAGTCGGGGATCTTGGCTTTAGGTGGGCGCTTTGTAGATGGTAGTGGGGGATTCAGATCCCCGACTTCTTTTGTGAACTTGAAAGGTGTTTGTGAAAGCGTAGAAGAAGTCGGGGATCTTGGACTCAAAGGGCAAAAAAACAAAGGAGAAGTCCTCACGAACGCGAGAAAGAAAAGAACGGAACTCAAGCAACAACAACCCGAAAACCGATATTGAAGTCGCTATAGTCCGCATTGACCCCGCTGCGATACGCTGAACGACAAATGAAAGCATTGCCGTCCCACGAGCCACCCCGCAGAGCGCGTTTATTTTGTTCGCCGCCAGTTAGCCATACAGAGCCATCAGTGGGCGCACCGTTATAGTTTTCATGCCATATATCTTCGCACCATTCCCAAACATTGCCATGCATTTGATATAAGCCCCATGCATTCGGGCTAAAACTCTGCACATCAACTGTCTTTTCGCGATATTCTCCCTTTGGTGCATCACCGTATGGATAATTACCGTCATAGTTGACAAGTTCGGGGGTAATGGTTTCTCCAAAATGAAAGGCGGTAGTGGTTCCAGCGCGACAAGCATACTCCCATTCTGCTTCGCTAGGCAACCTGACATTCTTTTTTATTTTCTCAGACAGCTTTTTACAAAACTCCTTAGCATCATCCCACGAAACTTTGATTACTGGTTGGTTTTCGCCTTGAAACTTAACATCAGAACTTTCCGAAGGCTTTGTTCCCATTATGGCTTTCCACTGAGCATTGGTTACAGCATATTTCCCCAATAAAAAAGCAGGAACTTTTACTTCATGTTGGGGCGTTGACCAATCCAAATATTCTTCTAACCCAGTCCAATTATATTTCTTGGCATTCTCAAGAGCAATTTTGCGCTCCGATGCTGGCATTCCCATCATAAATCCCCCCGCAGGAATCCTCACCAAATCGAGATTTACCCCATTGCCTAAATCAAGTCTTTCTTGCTGCAATTCTTGTTTTTGTGATTCTCTTACTTGTACTTCTTTAACTCGCAAATTTCGTTCGTATTCATCTAGTTTTGGCTTAATAATTCGAGGGACAATTGCGTCTATATCTTCTTCTCTCAATCCTAAATGATTTTCATATTCTCGTAATTCTTCCTGCGTAATTTCGCTAAAAGGAAACTCTTCTGCAATCATTTCTATTAATGTAGTTTCATACTCTTCAATTTTTTTAGCATATTCGACATAGGGAAGCAAAACCTGATTAATAATTTCTTCAGCCTCTAATGAAGCAATTTGTAGCTCTCGACTTTTTCCACGTAATAAATTCTTAGCAATAACAGAAATCCTGCCATTACTCCGCTTAACAAACTTCTCAACCTCCTTCCGAAACCTCAACTTAGGATCATCCTGCGCCGCCCTTGCCAACACAATCCGATGCCCCTCCTTTTGCCCAAAAAACTTCGGCGACATACTGTTATTAACACTCTTAACCTTCCCCTCCACATAGAGATGCAACTCATCCACCGACACATCCCCATCCTCATCACGATCCGCCGCCCCCGTCTTCAGCCCCTCCACCAAGAAATGCGTATAAAGCGACAACTCAAACCCCTCCTGCTCAAAGGCATATTGACTCGAATCAGCCGCCGTCAAAATCGCCTGACCCTCCCCACCCAACTTAATATCCACCGTACCGACATCCTTCGCCATCATCCCCTTCGGAAATGCCCCACTATGACAACAATCCAAAATCGCCACCTGACGCTTTGACCTACTGTTATACATTTGCGACTGCACATAGGACGAAGAAACCGCAGTGGGCGGCAAAGCCTCCCTACTTGTCGAAAGCCCAGTGAAATAAAAATCACGGCGATCATCAGTCACCCCATGACCTGAAAAATAAAATAGCAATAGGTCATCGGGCTTGCGATTAGCAAACAAATGATAGATCGCCGTCTCGATCGCCCCCTTCTCCGCATCCTTCAAAACCGTCACATTCCCATCCGCAAAGCCACCAATCTCCGCATTTAGCAAAACTTCCTGCAAAGCATCCACATCCTTCACCGCACTGGGCAAAGGATTCAAACCCGCATTGTAATTACTGATGCCAATTAGCAGCGCATATCGCCCCATCTCTAGCCCCTACGCCTACGCGACCTTGTGCTTTTCGATAAATTCATTAATTTCATCGATCCCAAACTTCACCTCTTCTTGGCTATAGGCAGTGATCTTCATTTTGATACCATTTACCTCAGCCTCTAAAGCAATTGGTTTATTGCCAAAGCGATCGCCTAGAAATTTCAATACCTTCAAAGCATTTGCAGGATTAGCCTCAGCCTTTAACAAATCCAATAAACCACCACCACTCTTACTTCCATCGGGAGGATTGGGATCGCGCAAGCGTTCAACCGATTCGATATCAGAGTTAGCATTTAAGTCTTCAAACAAGCTTACTAACTCATCATCACGCTCTGAATTTGTCAATTCTGGATCAATAAAGGCGATCGTCAGAGCAAACTGGGTTGGATTTTCAGAAGACATAAACTTGGCAAATTTCGGCAGCTTTTCCACATTGTATCGCATTGTTCAGGCGATCGCCCCTAATTTTCTGAGAACTAAAATAACCGAAGATTGCCGCGATCTTACTCTACAGCCTGATCGCGTTGGTATGCCCAACTAGCAAGCAAACCAAAAGCACAACTCGTCCATAGCAACCAAACCACATGCAGCCAAAAATAGCCGTCATTGGTCTGTCCTGCTGACCACAGCACCAGTTGCCCATAGTGATAGAAAGGCGAATAGGCGATCGCATCTTGGACAACCTGCGAAACAGGTAAAGGCAACCCACAGGTAAACAGGGCGATCGGAATGGCTAAACCAGCAATGGAATCCACACTTTTGGGATTGACCAGATAGCCTAATGCCAAGCCGAAAATCGTAAATGGAATACTGCCAAGCAACAAACTCATAAATTCTAGCGATCGCTGTACCAAAGATTGATCGATACCCAGTTTCCAAGCCCCTAGCCCTAAAATTAGCAGCAGACTAATCGCCGAGATCGCCAACGACATCACCACCTTTGCGGATAGATAGACAAAGGGATGCAAAGGCGTAACACGCAATAACTTCAGCCAACCCTCGACCCGTTCGACTGCAACCCGCTTGCCCGTGCGCTCAAAGGCGATCGTCAACAAACTAAGTCCCGCAAAGAATATTGCTCCCAACATACCCAAGCGCTCATCTGGTGGGAACAAAGCGATCGCACTGGAAAAGAGCAAGATACCGATCCCATAGATGGGAGTTCGCCATAATTGTAATGATTCCGCCCATAGTTGAGGCAAAAAACCTCGCATCAGACTGTCATTTCCATAGGACAGAGTTGGGGAATTCTTTGCTGGTGTGTTGTCAGCCATAAGGATTGTGTTCTCTGAGCTTGTCTTGGGCGAGGAATAGAACAATGGCACTCCACCTTTTGACATCCCTACTTGTTTTCTCTCTGTAATGGGATTGACTGGTTTTTTGGCGATCGCACTCTGGCGATCTTCATGAATACGACCATGCTCCAAAGTAATTGTTCGCGTTGCGAGGCTGACTAGCTCCTTCCAATCGGCTTGATTGTTTGTCACCATCAAAACGGTCTTGCCTTGGGACACACAGAGACGCAGTTGCTTCCAAAAGTCAGCATACCCCTCTGGATCAAGATTGCGTGTTGGTTCGTCTAACACCAGCAGATCGGGCTTCCCAGCCAAGGCTAAGGCAAACAACAGTCGCTGTTCTTGTCCACCTGAGAGATTTGCAGCCCAGTCGTTATGCTTTCCCGCTAAGTTCACGGTATTGAGAATTTCTTCAGTAGAAAGCGCATCGGGGTAATAACTACGCACCAGATCGATCAACTCTTTAACCGTGAGATTCTTGGGAGGACTCACCTTCTGTAACACCACACCTACGCGTGTCTTTGCCGATGGAAGCAGTGGCGATCGCCCCAGCAGCATCGCTGTTCCCGTATCTGGATGTAGTAATCCGAGGATGACGTTGAGCAAGGTGGTTTTACCCGCCCCATTCGTGCCACGCAGAACGATAAATTCTCCTTGGCGAACAGTCAAACTGATCTCTTGGAGAATGGATTTCTTTCCAAAGCGTTTAGAAACATTTTGAAGTTCGATAAAGTGCATGATTTCCGAGTTTGCCTTGTCAAAAACTGTAGCGGGGTTGATTTTGCCTAGAGCTAAATCAACCGAATCAATGCATGAATTGACTAACGATCCAACCAACTACAAAGCCTGCGCCAACTGCCACCATCACGGAAGTTCCAAACGCTGTAGTTAGAACGAGTACAGTGGCAGCGCTAGCTCCTAGAGCTAATACCACAGGTACAGTCGCCACTGGCGCGATCGGATTGCAGCTACTAAAACTCAAGATGCAGTTGTTACTTCCTTTATTCGCAAACAAAAACATGGTCAGCACCAATACGCCGATTAACCCAGCCACAAGGAGACGATTGCCAGACAGAGCCGCCCAACGCGCCGACAGTTCTGATAGGAGAGAAGTGCTTGGGGAATCACCAGACTCAGCAACATCCTTTGCCTGTAGTTCGGGGGATGGGGCTGTAACTTGGGCGGGTTGAGTTGGCTGGACAGCTTTACTGGCTGATTTACTGGCTCCAGCAATGCTGCTATTCGGTTTAGAGGAAGACTGCATAGAAATACCTCGTGAGGTCGAAGTGATAACTTTTACACTTTACGAGACACTTGACGCTTTGATAAAAAATTTAACGAAAAACCACACTGCTACACCAATACCAACCGTGACGATCGCAGGTGCTCCTGCTACAGCAGAGACGATCGCTATGGCTGTGCCAGATGCAACGCCGATGGTATTGGGATTGATGATGTCGCTAGTTGGGCGATCGCTGCTAGCAGGAATGCGAGGATCTTGCGGTTTAGAACTGGTGCGATCATTGTGATCGCTATGGGTCAACCAATTGGCAATGGGCGATCGCGCCGCGATATCTTGCTCTTTTTTCGGTTGGCACTTGGCAGGTAATGTGTCGTTCCAAGCGATAATCGGCGCACAGGAATGTTGAATTTCCCAAGTAATGCCACTCAGTAAGATCGTCCACAGTAAAAATAGAACCCAGACAATAGCTTTTGTAGCGATGGCATTTGAAGCGATCAGTTGTCTAGATAAAGATTGTGGTGCTTCTACAACAGGTTGCATGGCTTGGGGCAATGGTTGAGTTGACCTAAATCATATCAATTCTTGAGAGTTGCGATCGCTAGTTTTTTAAGCCAAAAGAGAGATGCGGCGCGAAGTGCCACCTCTCTCTTTTGGGTTTTGATTGCGTCTTTAAGATGAATCTATCTTGATTTTGAGCTAGAATACGATTTTGTTGGTCAGGTCTAGTCAGGCAATGAGCGAGATAACGAGTAATTCAATAAATTCAGCCAATCAAGTACCCAATCAAGTGCCCAATCAAGTACCCAATCAAGTGCAATTCCTTGATGAATTTGAAGTCGTCGTCGTTGGTGCAGGTCATGCAGGCTGTGAAGCCGCCCTCGCCTCGGCACGCATGGGCTGCAAAACCTTACTCCTCACCCTCAACCTTGATCGCATTGCATGGCAACCCTGTAACCCCGCCGTTGGTGGTCCCGCCAAATCACAACTTGTCCATGAAGTCGATGCCCTCGGCGGCGAAATTGCCAAAATCACCGATCGCACCTATTTACAAAAACGCATCCTCAACAGTTCACGGGGACCCGCAGTCTGGGCATTGCGAGCGCAAACCGACAAGCGCGAATATGCTGCGGAAATGAAAGCTGTAGTTGAGAATGAACCGAATCTCTCCGTGCGTGAAGGCACAGTAATTAACGTTTTGCTAGACCCTAACCAAGCAATTATTGGTGTCGAAACTCAATTTGGCGTTGGTTATGCTTGCAAAGCCGTCATCCTGACCACAGGTACATTTCTCAATGGCAAAATCTGGGTGGGCAATCGCTCCATGTCCGCAGGTCGGGCTGGAGAATTTGCAGTCTCAGGACTTACAGAAACTCTCAATGCCTTGGGCTTTGTCACCGATCGCCTCAAAACAGGTACACCTGCACGAGTTGATCGCCGCAGCGTGGACTACAGCAAAATGGAAGTGCAACCTTCGGATACAGAGCATAATTGGTTCAGCTTCGATCCGAGTGCATGGGTGGAACGTGAGCAAATGAATTGCTATTTAACTCGTACTACCGCCGAAACCCATCGCATCATTCGCGAAAATCTGCACCTTACGCCCGTTTATGGTGGCTTTATCGATGCGAAGGGGCCGCGCTATTGTCCGAGCATCGAAGATAAAATTGTACGTTTTGCCGATAAAGAGAGTCATCAGATTTTCATCGAGCCAGAAGGTCGGACGATTCCTGAGCTTTATATTCAAGGCTTCTCAACGGGAATGCCTGAGAATATTCAATTACAAATGTTGAGAACTCTCCCTGGACTCGAAAATTGTCATATGCTCCGCGCTGCCTATGCCGTCGAATATGACTATATTCCTGCGACTCAGTGCTATCCCACTTTGATGACGAAATTGATTGAAGGGCTATTTTGTGCGGGTCAAATTAATGGAACTACTGGCTATGAAGAAGCTGCCGCACAAGGGTTGATTGCGGGAATGAATGCGGCTCTATTTGCGAAGGGCAAAGAGATGGTAGTGTTACCTCGTGCTAGTAGCTACATCGGTACGCTGATCGATGATCTCTGCACTAAGGAATTGCGCGAACCCTATCGCATGTTGACCAGCCGTTCAGAATATCGCTTGATTTTGCGATCGGACAATGCCGATCGCCGACTTACGCCGATTGGACGCGAGATTGGTTTAGTCGATGATCGTCGTTGGCAATTGTTCTGTGATAAACAGGAGCGTGTTTATGCAGAAGTGGAGCGTCTGAATGGAACTCGCGTTAAGGAAAAGGATGAACTTGGTCAAAGGATTACTGCCGAAACAGGGGAAATAATTCGTGGTGCAATTACGCTTTCTGATCTGTTGCGTCGTCCTAAGTTTAACTATGCGGAATTAATTCACTATGGTTTAGCCGATCCTAACTTGAATCGCTTTGAACGTCTGGCTGCGGAAATTGAAGTGAAGTATGTGGGCTATATCCAACGTCAAGAACATCAGATTGAGGAGGTTGCTAAGCATAGCGATCGCAAGTTACCAATGGATATTGATTACAATGCGATCGAGACTCTTTCTAAGGAATCAAGAGAGAAGTTGAGCAAGATTCGTCCGATGACGATTGGACAGGCTAGCCGTATCGGTGGGGTGAATCCTGCGGATGTGAATGCTTTACTGGTGTATTTAGAAATTCAGCATCGGATTGCAGCGAAGACAAGATAATTAGTTTTAGCGATCGCCCTAAGCACCATGACTCAAGAGCTAAAGTGGAAAATCTAGTACAGGGTCAACAGTCCTAGAGATTCCGTGTTGATTAGATCTTGAATATCGAGATAGTGCATTCTCAAAATATTCTCAATTTCATTGGTTGAGCAATTGCCACGCCGAATCCAAATTATTTTTGGCGGAAAATCCAACAAAATTAGCAACTCATTGTAATCACTGTCTTTTGTGACAATTGTAAAACCGTTTGCTTTTGCGTATTGCCACACTTGCCGATCTTCCACTTGATCTAATCCTAATTGAAAAACATGATTGGAATTAGGAAATAATTCTGCTAAGCGATAAATCAATTTTGGCGAAAGGTTGTGATCGAATAGTAGCTTCATGCTTGAATCAGGAGCGTTTGTTGTTCACGGTCAGCGGCATAGCTTAGACAGGCAAAGATATCTTCTTGAGTGAGGTAGGGGAAGTCTTCAAGAACTTCTTGATAGGTCATACCAGAGGCAAGATAAGACAGAACGTCATAAACGGTAATTCGCATTCCTCTAATACAGGGTTTGCCACTGCGTTTTCCTGATTCAATGGTGATGCGATCGCGATAGTTCATATTTTTTAGATCTTTTTTGATTGCTCACTTTTCATCATACCAATTTATTTTATCGGTTTATAATGCGTGAAATGCGATCGCCCTAAGCACCATGACTCAAGAACCAGAAAAGCATTCTAACTCTAGTCCTGAAAAGAGATTTGTACAGCGATCACTTGCTGCAATTGCGCGATGGTCGCCTTTGGGTGGGACAAGTGTTGCATTTGGCGGCTTTTTGCTAAAGCAAGAATGGGCAACAGCTTTGATGCTGTTTCCTGTGACAGCCGTTTCGGGCGTTTGGGCTGCCTATAGCAAGCATTTTATTGAGCGCTTGAGTGAGATATATGCTGAGCGTGGGAAGAAAGATGCTGAAGGTTTTGTTGAAAATATAGATCAAGCTAATCAATTTTTGACCAAAAAGTTAAATTGGCAAGCACTTGGATTTGATGCGAAATATCTCAAATGTCAGATGTGGGACTGTTATGAAGATTATGCGGTGGGAGTGAGGGAAAATGAAAATTTGCCCGTGAATAATCCTTTGTTGCGTGAGGTGTTTGTGCCTTTGGAATTATCTTCAGATTCCATTGTGGCGGGTCAGAAATTTCGAGATCGCGGTGAAGATTGTCCGCAGATGCAGATTTGGGAATTGCTGGAAAGGGTGAAGCAGGATAACCGTTTGCGTCAGATTGCGATTAGGGCTTGGGGCGGCTATGGCAAATCAACTTTGTTAAAGCATCTTACTTACATCTACAGCACTGGTGAATACAACAAGGGAGATTTTCGTAGATATAAGGTTCCTAAGTTTGTGCCATTTCTGCTCTATCTATCAGGATGCTGGAAAGAGATCACCAAAGAGAATCCGCCAGATTTACTTGAATTGTTGACCACTTTTCATATTGGACGGTTATCCAAGATTAAAGAATTAGAAACAGTTCCACCGAATTGGGCACTCAATTTGCTGCGAAAAGGTGATGCTTTGGTGATGTTTGATGGATTTGATGAAGTACCGCCTGCGGAGAGGACAAAGGTGAGTGAGTGGCTGAGTGGGGAGATGCAGAAATATCATGAGGCAGTTTTTATTGTGACTTCGCGCCCAACGGCTTATCGGGAAGACTATGTAGCAAGGAAACCAACGGCGAGTTTTTGGATTCAAGATTTTAATCAGGAACAGCGCAAACAGTTTGTGGAGCAGTGGTATTTTTGCCAAGAGCGTTATGCGAGGGGTGGGCGAAGTACTCCTGATGTGGAGGCTAAGGCGAAGGAAAGGGCGGAGTCTCTATTGGAACAAATTCAGTCGCGTCCTGAGTTGAATGATATTGCTGGGAATGTGTTGCTATTAAACATGATGGCGCGGTTTCATCGGGAGAATAAGCAGGGGGCGGAGTTGCCACAGCGCAAAGTAGAGCTATATCAAGATATTTGTGAGTTGCAATTAGGACGGAGAGCCAGTGCTAGGGGTATTCCCTTGTTATTTAAGTCAATCAATCAGCGTCAGGAGGTGCTGCAAGTTGTGGCGTTGGCAATGATGATGGAGGCGGCAAAAAGTATTGACGATGGTGAAGAGGAAGGATTTAAGCAAATTAAAGTCGATCAGTTATTGAAACTGCTGAATGAGTCTTTGGTAAAGATCGATCCTGATGTGGATGCAAAAGAATTTTTAGGGCAGATGGTGCAGGTAAGTGAGTTATTAGTGGAAAGAGATGGAGGTATCTATCAATTTTCGCATCTGAGCTTTCAGGAATTTTTAGCGGCGATGGAAGTCTTGAAATTGCAGCAAGAAAGCTTGCTCTATGAGCATTTGGGATTGAGTGCTTGGAAAGATATGATTTTGTTTTATGCGAGTTTAGTCAATCCGACTAAGCTCATCCAAAAGGCGCTAAACCGTCATCAGGTCGATTTAGCCTATCTGATCTATCAACAATCCGATAAGAGACTAAATTTGTCATCATCTGAGCGCAAAGCTTTAGATGGTTTAAAAGAATACGTCAAAACTTCACGCTATCAACAGCTAGAAGATTACCTGACAGCAAAGCAATGGTACGAGGCGGATCAAGAAACCTATAGATTGATGATTACGGCGGTGGGCAAAGATGTTGGACAAAGATTTAGCACAAAAGATATAAAAGAGTTCCCCTGTGATGAGTTATTGGCGATTGATAATCTATGGGGAAAACTTAGCAATGGGCTGTATGGCTTTAGCGTCCAGAAGCAAATTTATGTAGAGTGTGGTGGTAAGCTAGATTTTAGTAATCCGAGTTCTAAGACTTGGGATAAATTTTGCGATCAAACTGCATGGAAAAAAGATGGTAAATATGTGCTCTATCCCGAACCATTTTTTGAGAATAATTTTATGTATGTAAAGGGGCACCTCCCATATTTGGGTTTGGAGTTGTCGAGAAATGGGTGGGAATGTAGGAGTATCTTTTCTCGTATCGAGACTTGTGAAGTGTAAGACATAAAAGTTTCACACTTCTATATCAAGGAAAAAGTAGAAAGGAAAAAGGAAAAAATAAGATGCAGATAGATTTGTTTTTTTGCAATGTTATTCGTTAATATCAAAAGAAATTTTTACTTTTTACTTTTCCTCTTTTCCTTGAAATGCAAAGCATTCCCGATCGCACCTTCCAATTCGCCGTAAGAATTGTCAAACTTTGCCAACATCTCGAAGAATCAGGCGGCGTGGCGCGAACAATCGGCAAACAACTACTGCGATCTGGAACATCCATTGGTGCAAATGTCCAAGAAGGACAGGCAGGACAAAGTAAAGCCGACTTTATTAACAAAAATTACATCGCGCTCAAAGAAGCAAGAGAAACCCTCTACTGGCTAAAACTTCTCGCCGCCACCGAAATTCTCCCCGAAAGCCGCCTCACACCAATCGCCCAAGAAGCCCAAGAAATCACCCGAATCCTAGGAGCAACGATTGTCAAGGCAAAAGGCAAAAGTGAAAAGTGAAAAACAGATTGAAATTTTTACTTTTTACTTTCTACTTTTTCCTTCTGACATTAATTATGGTGAACTGCTTATGCAATAGAAAGGGTTTAGGGTTGCTATATATAATGGGAGATGCAAATTAACGCCACAAGCGCAACATTAGATAGCTAAAGTACTTCTAATATTGAATGAGTTTAATTTTGTAAAATTGGACTCACAGTAAAATAAAAATCAGTTTTTTGGCGCATGACCATGCACCAAAAAACGGGGCAATGATCGTGACGGAGGATAGTTTTGTGAAAAAAAGATTAATTAAATTTTTGGCAACAAGCCTAATAATATGCGGTGGTATCAGTACGATCGCTACTCTTCCTTTGGTCGCACCGTCACCCGTACAAGCCCAAGACGAAGATACAAATATTCGTGTCTATAAACAAGCTAGCCCTGCCGTCGTCTCAATTCAGTCGCGTAGTGGTAATGGCAGTGGCTCAATCATTGATCCCAAGGGTTTAGTTTTAACTAATGCCCATGTGGTGCGTGGTGCAACTACAGTAAATGTCATCCTCAGTGATAAGCGTCAATTTCGCGGTGTGGTAATTGCTAGTAGTCGCAATCCTGATCTGGCGGTGATCAGACTGGAGGGAGTAACCACCAATCTACCCACAATTCAGATTGCATCTTCTAGCGGCATTCAAGTGGGGCAGAGAGCTTTTGCGATCGGTAATCCCTTCGGACGGTTTGCGGGGACATTGACCACAGGGATCATTAGTCGCATCGATCGCGATCGCAAATTATTACAAACCGATGCTGCCTTAAATCCCGGAAATTCGGGAGGACCATTATTGAATAGCCGTGCCGAACTGGTGGGAGTAAATACGGCGATTTTTACAACTAGTTCTGCCAATAGTGGCATTGGATTAGCGATCGAAGCGGATACGGTTAAGCAATTTATTGCCGCAGTTCGTCAAGGGGCGATCGCCAATAATCCCACGCAGGCGATCGCTGCGCCTAATGTGCTTACCCTAGATGGCAGGGTAATCTCTGCGGTCTTAACGACTTCAGATCGCACCTTGCCCGATGGTAGCTATTTCAAAGCCTATCAATTTCAAGGTCAAGCAGGACAATCAGTGGTGATCGAGATGCGTGCTAACGGGATCGATCCCTATCTAGTTTTATTTGATGCTGCTGGGCGTAAAATTGCTGAAGATGATGATAGCGGTGGGGGTAAAAATGCGCGTATTGCTGTTACTTTGCCAACTACGGGTAGGTATACTCTCTATGCCAACTCCTATGAAGTAGGACAAACAGGCTCTTTTACGATCGCGGGGACGATCGCAGATCGTCTGAGCAATAACTTTACTTCTCAATCCCCAACTGAACCAAGAGATCGGCGAATCATCTTGCAAAAAAATGGAGTTCTGGGAACACAGAGTCGAGTTTTTGCTAGAGATGGCAGTCGGTTTGACGCTTTTAGTTTTAATGGTCGAGCAGGGCAAGTAGTCCAGATTGAACTTGTCAGTTCCGATTTTCATCCCTATTTAGTCTTATTCTCACCCGACAGCAGGGTATTGCAAGAAAACAACGGTTTACCGAGCCGTAAGAATGCATCAATGACGCTTGAATTGCCAATTACAGGAACCTACCGCACGATTGTCAATGCTTTTGATCGCACAGGCAAAGGCGCATACAAGCTAGTTGTCAAAAGAATTGATTAAAAAAATTGGTGCTGCGCCGCAGCACCAATTTTTTGGTTTAACTTCTAAAACTTTTCGATAATCCCTTGCGAACCACCGAGAAAATCTGCCAAGATGTAATAAATGTCGTTTGCTTTAAGGGAAGATTTGCGTGACTGTTGCTGTTTCTGTTTCTTCGCCTAATGTCCAGATTCCGACCGATTCGGGAATTTATATTACGATCCACGGTCACTTTTATCAGCCTCCGCGTGAAAATCCTTACCTGAATGCGATCGAGCGGCAAGAAAGCGCGGCTCCTTTTCATGACTGGAATGCACGGATTCACCATGAATGTTATCGACCCAATGCCTTCTCACGGATCGAGCGTTATGACGGCAAGATCGTGAAGATTGTCAATAACTATGAGTACATGAGTTTCAACATGGGGCCAACTTTGCTCTCATGGATGGAATTTCACGATCGCGATACCTATCAAGCCATTTTAGATGCCGATAAACGCAGTGCCGATCGCCTTAATGGTCATGGTAATGCGATCGCCCAAGTGTACAACCACATCATCATGCCCTTGGCAAATTGGCGAGACAAATTGACGCAGATTCGGTGGGGCAAGGAAGATTTCAAGGCAAGGTTTGGGCGCGAAACTGAAGGGATGTGGCTTGCCGAAACTGCCGTTGACTATGAGACCCTTGAAGCTTTGGTTTTAGAAGGGATCAAATTTATCATTCTTGCACCATCACAGGCTCAGCGATGTCGTCCAATGCCCACCAAAGACAATCCCAATCCTGCATGGGAAGAGGTGGGTGGAGCGCAGATTGATCCCAATCGTCCCTATCGTTGCTATTTACGTCGCCATAATACCAATAGCAGTAATGTGTCGGAACTGGGGCAGTTCCATTTACCTGCGGATACGGATGCTTATATCGATGTGTTCTTCTATGATGGCCCCATTTCTCGCGATATGGGATTTGGCGATCTTCTAGGAAGTTCTCATAATTTTGCTAAGCGTCTTAGTCAAGCAGTGCGTGGGGATCATCGTCCACATCAGCTTGTTTCTGTGGCAACCGATGGGGAAACCTTTGGACATCATAAACACTTTACAGAAAAAACTCTTTCCTATGCCTTCGTCGAAGAATTTCCTAGACGTGGCTGGAATGTTACTAATTACGCTCATTATTTGAGTCTGTTTCCACCACAATGGGAAGCAGAACTAAAATCCGTAACCGCTTGGAGTTGCGCCCACGGTGTCGATCGCTGGCAAGGCGGTTGTGCCTGTGGCGGTGAAGGTACAAACTATCAACTACTATGGCGGCGACCACTCAGGGATAGTCTCAACTGGTTGCGCGATCGTATGGCAGCCGTATATGTGGATATCGGGCGCAAATATTTTAATGATCCTTGGGAAGCCCGCGATCGCTATATTGATGTGCTGAAATATTCATTACGCGATGGACTTGCTGAGCATTCACCCGTGTTAGAGAAGTTTTTTGAGGAGCAATGTGGCAATAAAGTATCGACATCGGCTCAAAAAATCGATGCTCTACGATTGCTAGAAATGCAGCGTCATGCATTACTCATGTTTACCAGTTGCGGTTGGTTCTTTGAAGAATTGTCTCGTCCTGAAACTGTACAGATTTTACGCTATGCCGCTAGGGCGATCGAACTAGCCGCCGATGTTGCAGGTGTCTTGCTTGAGGATGAATTTATTCATCGCATGGCAAAAGCACCCAGTAATCTGCCTGAATTTAAGGATGGCGAAGGTGTATTTCGGCATCAAGTGGCGACTAATCGGATTACCCTAGCTCAAGTGGCGGCTCAATATGCCCTGAGTTCAACTTTTGGCAATTATGCGCGATCGCAGCAAATTTATTGCTATCAAATCCAACAGCAGGATTATCAACTGCAACGAATTGGCTCCATGTCCCTAGCGATCGGGCAAATTCAACTAGTCTCTGGAATTACCCAAGAATCTGTAAATTATATTTTTGCAGTGCTGCACCTCGGTGGTGATGACTTCCATTGCTGCATCCAACCCTTTACAGGAAGGCGCGAATATGAGGAGATCAAGGCAACCTTGTTTAAGGTTCTCAAACAAGCGAATACGGCGGCGGTAATTCTGGCGATGGCTAGTAACTTCAGTGGCGAGCAGTTTAATCTGCATCATCTCTTTGCAGAGGAGCGTCATCGGATTTTGCGAATGCTTGCTGACGAGACTCTAACCAGACTCGATCAACTATATGAGCAAGTTTATCGCGACAACTATGGAATTCTGATCTCCTTCCGTCGAGATGATTTACCAGTACCGCGTGAACTGCAAGTCGCTGCGGATATTGTCTTGAATAATCGTCTTACAGAGGAACTCAAACGCTTAGAAACAGGTGTATCCCTTCCAAATGTGGGATTAGATGCCGTCGCGATCGAGGCAATCAATTTGGGCTGTAAGTTTACCCATGAGGAAGATGCCAAAATTCTTGAAAATTATATTTTGAGACAAATTCAGCAACTTTCTCAACTTCAAGATATTGACGAAAAGTCACTCTTTAACTATCTCAATCAGATTGAGCAGTCCTTAGTGATTAGCGATCGCCTAAATCTCAAGCTAAATCTCAATCTCTCTCAAGAGGCTTTTCTCAACTATCTATCATCACGGATTGCTCCTAAATGTGTGCTTGCTAGACAGATTCTCGATTTGGAATCTGTCCAGAAGCAACCAATTCACATTGAGGTAAATCTTTGTGAAAGCATTTCTAATTTGGAGCTACATCAGTTAATTGATACCGCCAGCAAATTAGGAATTGCCACTGAAGCTTGGCTTCATGACTAACTGATGTTACGTGGAAGTTTCTAAGACCCTCACCCCTAGCCCCTCTCCCGCAGGAGAGGGGAACAAGAAAAAATATGGGTTTTGCTCCCCTTCTCCTGCGGGAGAAGGGGTTGGGGGATGAGGGTTCCACGTAACATCAGTGACTAAGTAACCATTTAAGAATTGTCTAGATCCCCCCCAGCCCCCCTTAAAAAGGGGGGAGAATTAAATTCTTCCCCCTTTTTAAGGGGGATTGAGGGGGATCTCTTAGAGCTTTTGACCTCAGAAAGTAATTCTTGAATATGTTCTAAATCATACTTTCTAAACTTTAGTAGCCTTTCATAAATAGTTTCTACAAGTTTAGGAACCTTTTCTCAATCATTTAACAAATATCTAGATAATGCTCCCTCCTTTTATTGTTTTAGATCCGATCCTCGAAGACTGGTTGCGTGAAGATATTGGACGTGGCGATCGCAGTACCAGTGGTTTATTCCCCGATGGTCAGTCGCCCCTTGGCAAAGCAGTATGGATTGCGAAGGCTGATGGTGTGATTGCAGGGTTACCAATTGCCGCCAGAGTATTTCAATTGTTGGAGCAATCAGTAAATTTTGTGGCGATCGCGCAGGATGGTAAGCCTGTAAAATCTGGTGACTTGATTGCGGAAATTAATGGGAGCCTTGCCACATTGCTAATGGGTGAACGAGTTGCTTTAAATCTAGTCATGCGATTATCGGGAATTGCGAGTGCGACTGCGGAATATGTCAAGGCAATTTCTGGTACGAAAGCTCGTCTAGTCGATACTCGTAAAACCATTCCTGGGATGAGATTATTAGAAAAATATGCCACATTTATCGGTGGAGCCATCAATCATCGCTATGGTTTAGATGATGCGGTGATGCTTAAGGATAATCACATTGCGGCGGCGGGAGGTATCACCGAAGCAGTGCAGCGTGTGCGTGGGAACATTCCATTTACAACATCAATTGAAGTGGAAACTGAGTCAATTAATCAAGTCAAAGAAGCAATGCAGCTAAATTTAGATGTGATTATGCTGGACAATATGCCATTGTCGATGATGAGCGAGGCGATCGCTTTAATTCGTCAGCATAGTCCCCAATCTAAAACCGAAGCTTCGGGAAATATTACCCTTGATACGATCGCTCAGGTTGCAGAGCTAGGCGTAGATTATATTTCCACTTCGGCAATGGTGACGCGATCGCATTGGCTCGATATTAGTATGCGAATTAGCTCCTACAGCGCTTTGCGCTAATGTAAAACCCAGAAAGGCTCTTGAAAGCAGTACGATGTGCTGCTTTCAAGAGCCTTTCTGGACTAATCAAAGCCTCAAGAGGCTGTAACAAATTATGCAAGAAAGTATTTTTACAACTTTAATCTTACCCATTGCTTTAGCCTTAATCATGCTAGGGATGGGGCTATCGCTAAAGTTTGAGGATTTCCAACGGATCACCAAATATCCTAAGGCTGTGGCTGTGGGATTATTTAGTCAAATCGTTTTGTTACCAATCATCGGCTTTGTAATTACCAAAATTGTGTCAATGCCGCCAGCGATCGCAGTAGGTCTGATGATCATTGCTATTTCTCCTGGTGGTGTGTCATCAAACATGATTACTTACCTCGCAGGTGGAGATGTTGCACTATCAGTAACACTGACAGTATTTAGTAGCATTATCACCATCGTGACAATTCCACTATTAGCGAATCTAGCCTTGAACCACTTTATGAGTCAGAGTGCGTCTATCGCCTTGCCAATTGGAACGACAATGGGACAGATCTTTTTAATCACAATTATTCCCATTGTGATAGGAATGTATATACAGTATAAGTTTCCTGAACTTTCCCGTAGCTTAGAGAAAGTTACTAGTCGCCTAGCGATCGGCTTTCTCGCTTTAATTATTCTGATTCTAGTTATCCGCGAATGGAGTCGTTTACCTGAGTTTATTTTGCAGGCGGGAGTAGGGGTGGTTTTGCTAAATTTGTTCTCAATGGCAGCAGGTTTTGCAATCAGTAAACTACTGAAGCTCAGTCCACCACAGCAAATTTGTGTAGCGATCGAAGTTGGTATTCAAAATGGAACTTTAGCGATCGCGATTACGGCAGGAATGTTGGGTAATCAAGATATGGCAATTCCTGCGGCGATTTATAGTCTGTTCATGTATATGACTGGATTTGGGGCAATTCTCTATGGCAAGAGCTTATCGAAAACTGCTTGAGTTCAAAACCCCAAATACAAGTAGCGGCGCTACTTGTATTTTGATAGAGTGCGTTGCACTCTATCAAATGCCTTAGGATTGATATACTAGGAATATTATCTACAGGAATGCAAGCTATGAGCGTTACATTCACCAATGAAGTCTTACAAACATTACCCTCAGACAATGAGGATATCTATAATCGTGACTACTGTTTGTGGGTTGAGTTGATGATGCAGCTTTTGCAAGAAGGTAAATTAACGCAACTAGATATTCCTCATCTAATAGAAGAACTTGATGATATGAGTGGGAGTCAAAGAGATGCCCTTGAAAGTAATTTAGAAATAATCTTGATGCATCTATTAAAATATTGCTTCCAGCCACAGTTGCGATCGCGTAGTTGGCTATTAACTATTTTTGAACATCGCAATCGCTTAAAAAAAGCTTTCAAGCGTAGTCCTAGTCTATACCGCTATTATCAAGAAGTATTTCCAGAATGTTATCAAACCGCAAGAAAGTTTGCTTCACTCGAAACGGGTTTACTAATGTCTGATTTTCCTGAAACTAGCCCTTTTACACCAGAACAGGTTATAGATATAGACTATTTTCCCTTAGAATTAAGCAAAGGAGCAGAGAGTCCAAAATTATGACATTAACTATTGTTGATATTGGTACACTTATTGTTTGCTCTCCTGATATTTGTGGCAATCGCCCTCGTATTGCAAGAACTCGTATGACTGTTGGGCGGATAGCAACTTTGTGGCAACAGGGTTTGAATGCAGAACAAATTCAGGATGAGTATCCCCATTTGAAATTAGAGCAAATTTATGCGGCTCTGGCTTACTATCATGCAAATAAAGCAGAGATTGATGCATCTTTAGCTAAAGATTTGATGGATTACGAAAACTATCGAAAAGTCTTTTCTCAAAAGCAAGAGGTTGATGCGTGACCAAAATCAGGCTTTATATGGATGAAGACATGATGGCTCATTCTTTGGTTAATGCTTTGCGAAGTCGTGGAATTGATGTCACTACTGTCTTGGAAGAAAACCGTGAGGGATTTAGCGATGAGGCTCAACTTAGATGGGCAACTCATGAAAGTCGCACAATTTGCACTGCTAATATTGCTGATTTCGTGCAGTTGCATATTCAGTTTATGGAGACAAATGAAGTCCATTCAGGAATTATTCTGATTACCCAACAGCAGTATTCTATAGGTGATTATTTGAGGGGTTTGATGAAAATCATATCTTCTAGAAGAGCTGAAGATATGGTTAATCAAATTCAATTTCTTGGAGACTATTTGAGAAACTTATAATTATGGAATATGCGATTGATTTTGGAACGAGTAATACTGTTGTTGCGAGAATTAATGAGAATGGAGAGATTGAAACTGTCAAGTTAGATGCTTATAGTAGTTTTATTACCGACAATCCACCATTAATTCCTAGTTTTGTATATGTACAGGATGCTGTCAAAGAGCAGGTGTTAATTGGTCAGGAAGTCAGCGATCGCGGTTTAGACAACAAAAGCATCAAAGGTGAGCCGCGATTTTATAAAGCTTTTAAACGAGCGATCGGCTCTAATGTGTCGATGTTTGTGCCAGAAATTGATGGGCGCGAAGTGGAATTTGAACTAGTGGGAGAATGGTTCTTAAAACACATCATTGATCGCCTGCCTGATATGAACTCACTGATTTTTACGGTTCCTGTCGATAGCTTTGAGTCCTATCGAAACTGGTTAGGCAAAGTTTGCGAAAAGTTAACCGTTGATCAAGTACGAATCCTTGATGAACCAACGGCTGCGGCTTTGGGCTATGGGCTTAATGATGGTGGTGAAACTCTATTAGTAGTGGATTTTGGTGGTGGAACTTTAGATTTATCCTTAGTGAAATTATCATCAGGACAGGCTCAAACGGCGGTCAATCAACCTAAATCACCTCTAGGATTTTTGTTGAAATGGGGCGATCGCACGATCAAAAATACATCTACATCCAATAATCAAAGTTCACAAACAGCAAAGGTTTTCGCAAAAATAGGTCAAAATCTCGGCGGGATTGATATCGATAACTGGATTGTTGATTATTTCCATAAAGAGCTAGGATTACCCAAAAATTCTATCGTAACGCGCTTAGCTGAACGCATTAAAATCTCTCTTTCGAGCAATGAATCAGTAACGGAAGTTTATTTTAACGATCAAACTTTTGAATCCTATGAATTGACATTAACGCGATCGCAGTTAAATCAAATTCTCGAACACCAGAATTTTTTTGCTAATCTCGATCAAGCTCTTGATCGCATTCGACAGCAAGCAACACGCCAAAATATTGACCTAGACAAGGTTGATGCAGTTCTCCTTGTAGGTGGCACATCCCAAATCCCATCGGTGAAAGAATGGGCGTTAAAACATTTCCCATCGGAAAAAGTAAAAGCCAATAAACCATTTGAGGCGATCGCCCATGGAGCAGTTTCCCAAGGCTGGGAATTGCAGGACTTTCTCTATCACAGTTATGGTGTGCGCTATTGGGATAAAAGATACAAAAAACATAACTGGCATACTATTGTTAAATCTGGCACGACCTATCCCTTAGAAAAGCCAGTAGAACTTACTCTCGGCGCGTCGATTGCCGATCAGCCTAGCATTGAGCTAGTCATTGGTGAGTTAGGCGAAACCAATGTGGAAGTGTATTTTGAAGATGAGAGGCTAGTAACCCGTGTCTTAGATGGTAAACAAGTTGCTGTGCAGATTCTTAATGAAAACAGCAAAGCGATCGCTCAACTCGATCCACTTGGTCAAACGGGTAGCGATCGCCTTAAAGTCCTCTTTCAGGTAGATGAAAAGCGAACACTGCGAATTTCCGTGCAAGACTTGTTAATAAAGCAGAAACTTTTAGATGATGTGGCTGTGGTTCAACTCGTATGAACTTTATGATGCAGCGCTTTATGCTCAAACCCCAAATGCTGGGTCGTTCGTATAGCAGAAGGCAACCCAGAATTTTGGGGCTTGTTGATCACTGGATCTACATTAAATAACGTGAGTTAGATATAGCCATTTGCGTTGTGCGAAGCACGCCGCAAATGGCGAAAAATGGTAAGAATCGCTTAGCGATTCTTACCATTTTTCGCTTTCGTCGAACTGACGTTAAATACACCTTTCTATAGCAAAGTGCCTTTTTAATAAGTGACACAAGCAACAAAAAATGAAAAAAGTTGGGTTAAATAGCCCGTAATAAAGTAAAAACTATCCCTAAGACATAGCTTTAAGTTTTGGTTAAAAGGAGTGAGATCCGTACACACAGAATGCTGTTAAGGCTGTGCTAGTATTAACTTTAACCAGAACGCAGCAAAGTATGGGGAAACGCCATGTTTGAACGCTTTACAGAAAAAGCAATTAAAGTCATCATGCTGGCTCAAGAGGAAGCTCGCCGCCTCGGTCATAACTTTGTCGGCACAGAGCAAATCCTATTGGGTCTAATCGGAGAAGGAACTGGCGTTGCCGCCAAAGTACTTAAGTCCATGGGTGTAAACCTCAAAGATGCACGCATCGAGGTTGAGAAAATCATCGGACGCGGCTCTGGTTTTGTCGCAGTTGAAATACCTTTCACGCCTCGCGCCAAAAGAGTCCTAGAGTTGTCCTTAGAAGAAGCCCGCCAGTTGGGACACAACTATATTGGTACTGAGCATTTATTGCTAGGACTAATTCGCGAAGGCGAAGGTGTTGCCGCTAGAGTTTTAGAAAATCTCGGTGTGGATCTCTCTAAGGTTCGCACACAAGTAATCAGAATGCTCGGTGAGACTGCCGAAGTATCCGCAGGCGGCGGTAGCGGTGGACGCACCAAAACGCCTACCCTTGACGAATTTGGCTCGAATCTGACTCAACTAGCCCAAGATGGCAAGCTTGATCCTGTTGTCGGTCGTGAAAAAGAAATTGAGCGCGTGATTCAGATCCTCGGTCGCCGCACCAAAAACAATCCAGTCCTAATTGGTGAACCAGGTGTTGGTAAAACCGCGATCGCTGAAGGTTTAGCGCAACGCATTTCCAATAGTGACATCCCTGACATTTTGCAAGAAAAGCGGGTTGTTACGCTTGATATCGGCTTACTAGTTGCGGGGACGAAATACCGTGGTGAATTTGAGGAACGCCTCAAAAAGATCATGGAGGAAATCCGTACCGCAGGCAATGTGATCTTGGTCATTGATGAAGTTCATACCCTGATCGGCGCTGGCGCTGCTGAAGGTGCGATCGATGCCGCCAATATTCTTAAGCCAGCCCTTGCCCGTGGCGAATTGCAATGCATCGGTGCTACTACCCTTGATGAGTACCGCAAGCACATTGAACGTGATGCAGCCTTAGAGCGGCGCTTCCAACCTGTGATGGTTGGTGAACCTAGTGTCGAAGAAACCATCGAAATCTTGATCGGTTTACGTCAACGCTATGAAGAACACCATAAGCTGAAGATTGATGATGAAGCCCTCGTTGCTGCCGCGAAGTTATCCGATCGCTATATCAGCGATCGCTTCTTACCCGACAAAGCGATCGACTTGATCGATGAAGCTGGTTCGCGTGTACGTCTGATTAACTCACAGTTGCCTCCTGCTGCCAAAGAACTCGATAAGGAATTGCGACAAACCCTTAAAGATAAAGATGATGCAGTTCGTAAGCAAGACTTTGATAAGGCTGCGGAATTGCGTGACAAGGAAATCGATCTTAAACAACAAATTCGCGCTCTCAGCCAAACCAAAAAGGCAGAAACTCCAGCCGAAGATGTACCTGAAATTCATGTAACTGAAGAGGACATCGCCTACATCGTCAGTTCTTGGACTGGTGTACCTGTCCTTAAGATTACCGAATCCGAGTCCGTCAAGCTGATGCAGATGGAAGAAACCCTGCATAGCCGCGTAATCGGTCAGGATGAAGCAGTTAAAGCCATTTCCCGCGCCATCCGTCGCGCCCGTGTGGGTCTGAAGAGTCCTAACCGTCCGATCGCCAGCTTTATTTTCTCAGGGCCTACAGGTGTTGGTAAAACTGAGTTAACCAAAGCACTCGCCGCTTACTTCTTCGGTTCTGAAGATGCGATGATTCGTCTGGACATGTCGGAATACATGGAGCGTCACACCGTATCTAAGCTGATCGGTTCACCTCCTGGCTATGTCGGCTACAACGAAGGTGGTCAGCTTACCGAAGCTGTCCGTCGTCGCCCTTACACCGTCGTCCTATTCGACGAAATCGAGAAAGCTCACCCCGATGTCTTTAACTTGCTATTGCAAGTGCTTGAAGATGGGCGCTTGACTGACTCTAAGGGTCGCACCGTTGATTTCAAGAACACCTTGCTGATCATGACCTCTAACGTTGGTTCAAAGGTTATTGAAAAAGGTGGCGGTGGACTTGGCTTTGATTTCGCAGCTAGTCAAGAAGATGCGCTTTATACCCGCATTCGATCGCTAGTTAACGAAGAGCTCAAGCAATACTTCCGTCCAGAGTTCCTCAACCGTCTTGATGAAATCATTGTCTTCCGTCAGTTGACTAAACCCGAAGTCAAGGAGATCGCCGATCTCATGCTCAACGAGTTCTTCAGACGGATGCTCGATAAGCATATCGTGCTTACGGTGACCGAGCGCTTCAAGGATTTGCTTGTTCAAGAAGGATATAACCCTAGCTACGGTGCGCGTCCACTGCGTCGGGCAATCATGCGCTTACTCGAAGATTCTCTTGCTGAAGAGATCTTGACGGGTAAAGTCCGTGAAGGTGCATCGGTGCAAGTAGATGTCGATGACGATGGCAAAGTTAAAGTGATCGAACAAGAAGCTCTGAGCGGCTCTGAAAATAATCTTCAGTTGCTGCCATCAGCTTAATTAGATAAATGCAAGCCCTACGCTCAGCGCAGGGCTTGCATTTATTTGGATGTAGGTAACTTGCATAGCGCTAAATTTAAAACAAGCTTCATGAATGCCAACCAGCGTAATATTGCCGTGAAATCTAATCCTCTGCCTCCAACAAAATTACAGTCGGGTGCAGGGGATTTGTCATCTGCGGAGATGCCTGAAGTCATTATCGTGGCTGAGCAGAATGAGGAGTATGCTGGGAATATTCCCGCTCCTCTGACGATCGCAGATGTTGAGGGTGGTGAACTGAAACCAATTACGACTTCACTTACCAAAAAAACTCAGCCCGCTCCAGAACCTGATCCTGAAATCTCGCAAGTTCGTTTTAAAACCCTTGATGGCAAGCTGAATCTGTTGTTACCAACTGACAAAAAGATCAAGTTGCCATTCAATAAATCAAACGATAATGGCGAAATTCCTCCGATCGGTCTGGAGAGCAATCAGTTCAATAATTCTGAGACTTCGCTGTTAACCTTGACTTGGGAAGAAATACTGTCTCAGCTAGAGCATCGCATGGCGGCGAGTGGTCATGACTGGAAGCCACGTACACAAGTATATTTGCAATCAGGCGATCGCCTATTGGACACGCGCCAACTCCAAGAAATATCCGAGGCATTGCAAAACTATCAACTTTTGCTGCATTGTATAGTCACCAATCGCCGTCAAACTGCGGTTAATGCTGCTAGTATGGGCTTCTGCGTAGAGCAAGGGACAATCTTTCGCGAGTTGTTAGGATTTAATCCAATTCCTAATGCACCGACAGATGATCCGCTATACATTAAGATGACCGTAAGATCTGGTACAGAAATTAGGCACTCTGGCAGTATTATTGTCTTCGGTGATGTCAATGCTGGTGCAGAACTAATTTCTGAAGGTGATATTATTGTGTGCGGCAAGCTCAAAGGTATGGCTCATGCAGGTGCTAAAGGCAATGCTCAAGCAGTAGTTATGGCTTTACACCTCAATGCAACCCAAGTTAGGATTGCGAGTTTTATCGCCCGTGTTGAGAGTCCGAGTACATCTTTCTGTCCAGAAGTCGCATTTGTAAGTACGCAAGGTACACCTGCGATTAAAATTGTCCAAGTTGTTGATTTTTCAGCATTCAATCATTCTTCGCTAAACTATCCCTCGCTAATCAGTAATTCGTAAACATGAGTCGCATTATCGTTGTTACCTCTGGTAAAGGTGGTGTCGGCAAGACCACATCTTCAGCAAATCTCGGCATGGCGCTCGCCAAACTAGGACGCAAAGTGGTTTTGGTGGATGCTGACTTTGGCTTACGCAATCTCGATCTTTTATTGGGATTAGAAAATCGCATTGTATATACAGCTTTAGAAGTGATTGCGCGAGAATGTAAACTCGACCAAGCCCTAGTTAAAGATAAGCGTCAGCCCAATCTGTCTTTATTAGCAGCTCCCCAAACGCGCAATAAAACTGCAATTACGGCTGCACATATGAAAGCTTTAGTTGAAGTTTTGGGGCGATATTTTGATTATGTTTTAATTGATTGTCCTGCTGGTATTGAGTCGGGATTTCAAAATGCGATCGCTGGGGCAAAAGAAGCGATCGTCGTGACAACTCCCGAAATTTCGGCGGTACGGGATGCCGATCGCGTGGTTGGTTTACTAGAAGCAAATCGAATTACGGATATTAAATTAATTTTGAACCGTATTCGCCCAGCGATGGTAAAAAACAACGACATGATGAGTGTCGAAGATGTGCTAGATATTTTGTCAGTTAAATTAATTGGCGTAATTCCTGATGACGAACAGGTGATCGTTTCTACTAATAAAGGGGAACCATTGGTGTTGTCAGATAAACCATCGCTGGCTGGCACAGCCTATGAAAATGTGGCAAAACGTCTTGAGGGAAAAAATATTGAGTTTTTACAACTCGAAGCTCCTCCTAAAGGATTTTTGGCACGTCTGTCAAGCTGGATTAGTGGGAACTCCTGAGGTTTGAGATGATTTCAACACTGCTCGATCGCCTATTTCAAAGAAGTAACGTCCCTAGCGGGGCTAAAGTCAAGCAGCGTTTGAAATTCATCCTTGCCCATGATCGCGCTGCGATCGAGCCACAGGTATTTGAAAATATGCGCCATGAGATTATGCGCGTAGTTTCTAAGTATGTAGAACTTGATGAAAATACATTAGATATTCGCTTAGAGTCTGATAAGCGGATGACAGCCTTAATAGCAAATTTACCAATCAGGATGGTGCGTGAAGAGCTACCCGATTTGGTAAGTCTTTTTGATGAGCCTACTGAAGAAGTCAATACATCAAATAATTCTGCATCCTTATCTCTAGAAATGGATCAGTCAGCTGAAGATGCCCTTGATGCGATCGCCGCTCAAGAAACCACAAAATCAACAACAGAAGATATTTCTCCTGAGAGTCTTGCGGTAATTGCAGAACGGACTATCGAAGTTACTAGCAAAATCAGAACTGCTGCAAATAAGTCACAAAATGAGGAAATCAGCGATCGCGCCATTATAGAAATAGAAGCTGATACACCCCAAAATGAAAATGTCATTACGGATATTGCTAAAAGTTCTGAGTCAGCTACTTCTGATGTTGTATTAGAAAACTCAGTTAATGATCAGCATGAAGAATTAGAAGAACTTAATGAGCAGTCAAGCGATCAGTTGGAGTTGTCTTTAGGTTTACCTGATTCTCTAGAATCTCAAGAAGTAGTAGTTGAAGAATCTCCCAAACTTTATAACCAAGAGCAAGAGTGTAAAGATCGCGAAACATGATTTTTGCATCAGCTCTGTTTCTATTTCTATTTTTGCCGCTCACCTTAGTAGGATATTTCCTGATTAGCTCAAAGTTACTGTATCTACGGAATATTTTTCTGTTGATCATGAGCTTGATCTTTTATGCATGGGGAGAACCAGTTTATGTGTTTCTCATGGCTGCTTCTATATTGCTGAACTATGGAGCAGGGTTACTACTACATTTTCAACGCCAAAAACTGCTCAAATTCCTTAACGAAAGGCAGATCCTTTTTAGCTCAATTGTGATTAATTTAGGGTTGTTATTCTATTTTAAATATGCCAATTTTTTTATTAACAATCTCAACTTAGTTCTACACAATCTTTCAATTCCAGCGATCTCCTATTCTCAAGTTCCACTACCGATTGGGATCTCCTTTTTTACGTTTCAAGCAATGTCTTATGTGATTGATGTTTATCGTCAAGAAACCGATGTGCAGTTAAATCCGATTAATTGTGGACTATACGTGAGTCTATTTCCCCAACTCATTGCGGGACCGATAGTCCGTTACCATGATGTTGCTAAGCAAATTGTGTCGCGAACTGTCACTAGACCACAATTTTCGGCAGGAATTCAGCGATTTATTTTTGGGTTAGCAAAAAAGACGATGCTTGCCAATCCATTAGGGGAAGTTGCTGACAAAATCTTTGCTGTCCCAGTCGGTGAAGTTACAACAGGTATGGCTTGGTTAGGGATTGTCTGCTATACATTGCAGGTTTATTTTGATTTCTCAGGATATTCCGACATGGCGATCGGGTTAGGGCGACTTTTTGGGTTTGAATTTCTAGAGAATTTTAATTATCCATATGCGGCTCAATCTATGCGGGATTTTTGGCGCAGATGGCATATCTCCCTCTCAACTTGGTTTCGTGATTATCTATATATTCCTTTGGGCGGCAATCGTGGCTCCGCACTGAGGACATATTTAAATTTGTGGATAGTGTTTCTACTATGTGGGCTATGGCATGGCGCGAGTTGGAATTTTGTCATTTGGGGAGCCTTGCACGGAGCCTATTTGGTAATTGAGAGAATGGGATGGCATAAATATCTCGATCGCTTGTGGCGACCACTTAGGCATTTATACACGTTATTACTGGTCATGATTGGATGGGTATTCTTTCGTTCAGAATCTGTGAGCCAAGCAATTCAATACTTGGGAAGTATGATTGGTATTACTAATGCCGATGGGGTCGAATACTTTACATCGCTCTATTTTGATCTCAAAACTCTATTCAACTTAATCATCGGCTGTATATTGGCAACACCAATAGCTATTTGGGTTGCGAAACAACTACAAGAGAGAATTATTTCTTCTCAATTTAGTCAACTTCAGCCTGCTCTGTACGGTGGGTATTATTCTCTTTTATTGAGTCTATTTCTGCTTTCCACCGCTAGTTTAGCCGCAGGAACTTATAATCCATTTATCTATTATCGCTTTTAATAGATGTTACGTGGAACGCTGAGATTGCGGCTTGGAGACCAAGCCCCTACTTTTACAAAGATGTAGGGATTTGGTATCCAAATCCTCTTTTAATTTATAAATTTCTAGACAAATTGCTTGCTCTATGCAGACAGAACATCACAGAAACAAAGTATCTCGGACATTTGACAATCTATTGATTGCAACTTTTATCATTGGTCTGTTTTTACCTTTAGTTTTAACCCATAACCGTAAAGAATCGGCTACAGAAAAACGTAAGCTTGCCGATTTTCCTAAATTAGAATGGAGTCAAAAAGCATTAACTAAATTTCCATCACAGTTTGAATTATTCTTTAATGACCATTTCGGATTACGCGATCAACTAACTCAGATTTATTCTCTTTATAGCATCCTATTGAAGAGTTCCTCTAATCCTAAAGTGTTGATTGGGTTAGAGGATTGGTTATTTTATGTTAACCCTGTGGAGGGTAATAGTCTTGAGGATTATCGGCGAAATGATCCATTGACACTAGAGGAACTTAGAGTCTGGAAAATTGGATTAGAAGAAAAACATGCATGGTTAAAGCAACAGGGTATTCCCTATCTTTTTATAGTAATTCCTGACAAATATTCTATTTATCCAGAATATATGCCTAAACATATTCGTCAAGTCGGTAAGCAAACCCGCCTCGATCAACTGATAGATTATATGAAGAATTCAGAAGTACCAGTTCTAGATTTAAGACCTGCATTGCTCCAAGCTAAGCAACAAGGACAACTATTTTATAAAACTGATACCCACTGGAATGACTTTGGCGCAGCGATCGCCCAGTATGAAATTCTCCGAGTGATCCAAAAGTTTTATCCAAATCTTACTCCCATGAATTACTCTTGGCAGAATTTTAAGTTGACAGAGTATAACTCAGGGGATATTGCCAATATGTTGAATATTTCTTACTTCCTCAAGGAAATAGTTCCTGAGTTACACAAACCATTACTCATATGTGACAAACATATTGTAGAGAAGCATCCTGAAGATCAGATAAAAGCTACCTTTTTTACGGATTGTCGCTCCAATGCACCAAAAGCATTAATTTTTAGAGATTCATTTTTTATTGCTTTGCAACCCTATATTTCTCAGCATTTTGCTAAGACCGTGTATGTTTGGGAATGGCCAGATCTCAATTTAATCAAGAAATATCAGCAATCCAATCAACCAAATATTGTGATCGAAGCCCGCGTAGAAAGACATTTAAAGTTTATTAAATAAGAAGTCGGCGCAAAGCTCCAACTTCTTACTGAAGTTACGAGGAAGGAATTCTTGCGATGGCGTAAGTCTAGGGCTGGCACGGGGGCGCAGCCCCTACAAGTCCTGAAATTTGCAGGTAGGAGCAATCCCCCTGTGGTTGCCCTGTTGCTCTATCAGCAAGAGATTCACCATCTACGTTCCACATGAAATCAATTCTTATTTAGTGTCTTCATACTTTTGGGAACTGGTACTAGGCTCACACAAAACTAGAATCGCAGTAAGGTTGTCGTGACCATTGACGTTGTTTCCTAACTCAATGAGATTATCTAAACCTGTTTGTAAATCAGTTTCCTTATTTAAAATTGGTAGTAAATGCGATCGCCAATTATCCTCGATCGCATCGTTATCACACAAACCATCGGAACATAATAAAAATAAAGTGGGTTCAGTTAATGTAAAAAACTCAATGGCAGGCTCAAGGCGATCGCTAGGATTCGGTCCAAGCGCTTGAGTAAGCTGATGAGCATCAGGTCTAGCCCTTGCGACTTCAATCTCCACACCGAGATCGATTAACTGATTGAGAACCTCATGATCGCGAGTAATTTGCTCTAATTTTGGTTCTAATTTGAGTTCCTGATGAGAATTTGTAACTTTGTAAATACGGCTATCACCAACATGGGCTATGACCAAATCTAGATCGTGAATTGCTAAAACAACCAAAGTTGTTCCCATTCGCCCCAGTGATTGCCTCTTTTCACTTTCATTTTTAGCAAAAATCTGCTGATTTGCCTTGCAGATAATTTCATTGATTTTTTTCTCGCCTGGTAAGGTATCGATCCAAAATGGACGAAACTGCTCCGTAATAGAATTAACCGCGATCGCACTCGCCACCTCGCCACCTTCATGTCCACCCATGCCATCACACAACACAAATAATCCTCGATGACTGCGATCGCTGATTTGGCTTTTTCCGTTAATGCTACGAGTTTGCAAAATGGTGACAAAATCATCCTCATTGCGATCGCGCTGCATTCCCACATCAGTTTTGCCAGCATAGGTTAGATCCTGTAAGTGCATGGTGGAAGATAAAACCATCGTCATTTCTGACTCCACATCGGCAAAGTCTTCTAAATTAAATTCTAGTGGTAATTCTTCTTCTGGAGCAAATTTCTCTGTATCGCTCACTACTTGAGAAGATGCCAAATCTTCTACCTGAATTTTGATTTCTTCTAGCACAGACTCTAAATTTAATGGTCGTGTTGGAATGGAAGAAGGTTGGATAGCAACATCTCCAAGAATATTGAAAGTCGAATCTATAGTAATTTCTACAGTAATTTTAGTGCCGCAGAATTGGCAAAATTGGTGACTATCAGGATTTACAGCTTTACAACTAGGACAGATGCTCATAATTATTCTTATGTTGGCACAATACTATAGATTTAGACAGATAATAGAGAAGAAGAACTAAGGTAATCGCACCCATGACTGATTCTACCAGACTCAATCCCGCCAATGAGATCGTCCTTGGACGTGACTTTATGACCCTTTCTCAGCATGTTCTTTCGCAATTTGGGACATTTTCGGCTGAGGCCTATGATCTGAGTGCATTGATGGGACGCATTAGTTTAGCAGGCAAAACGATCGCTCGCCATCTTAGTCGTGCAGGTTTAGTGGAAAATGTGCTTGGGGTTACAGGTGAAGTCAATGTTCAGGGTGAAGCAGTCAAAAATATGGATCACTATGCTAATCGTGTTTTTCTTCGAGCTTTTGAGCAGAGTGGCTTAGTCTGTCGGCTTGCTTCTGAAGAAATGGAGAAACCCTATTATATTCCCGAAAACTGCCCTATTGGCCGCTATACTCTGCTCTATGATCCCATTGATGGCTCTAGCAATATTGACGTAAATTTAGCGATCGGTTCTATCTTTTCGATTCGGCAACAAGAAGGGAATGATGAATCTGGAGAAGCTCTGGATTTATTACAATCGGGACGTAAACAAATTGGTGCAGGCTATATTCTCTATGGCACAAGCACAATGCTGGTTTATTCTCTAGGGAATGGGGTTCACGCATTTACCCTCGATCCTAGTATTGGAGAATTTATTCTCTTTCAAGAGAATATCCATATTCCTGCTAAGGGTTCTATTTATAGTGTTAATGAAGGAAACTTCTGGCAGTGGGAAGAGCCAATGCGCAAATATGTACGCTACATTCATCGCCAAGAAGGAAATACAGCACGTTATTCAGGAGCTTTAGTTGCGGATATTCATCGCATTCTTTTTCAAGGTGGGGTGTTTCTCTATCCCGGTACAGTTGGTCAAGCAGATGGAAAACTGCGCTTGCTTTACGAATCTGCTCCTTTAGCATTTCTAGTTGAGCAAGCAGGTGGTCGTGCGACCACAGGAACTGAAGAAATTCTTGATGTAATCCCTAAGAAATTACACAGCCGCACGCCTTTAATTATCGGTAGTTTTGAGAATGTCAAAGTGGTAGAGTCTTTTTTAAAGCCTTAACAGAAACAAATTATTATTGATTTGCGCCCAAATCCAAACTAGCAAAGGCTCTGAAAGCAACGCTAAGCAGCGCTTTCAGAACCTTTATTATGGCTCGTGTGATCGGCAATTAATGTAATAGCGATCGCTACAAAACCGCCAATTCAAGGATGAAATGCAACACCTAGAGATCTTTGCGTAAAGGGACTCATAAGGATATTCTGATATTAATCACAATAATTAGGATACCCTCATGAGCTTTGTCCATCTTACCACCACAGAAA